>CAYNDW010000079.1:1319-14138 GCA_964395375.1 uncultured Cytophagia bacterium | reverse complement strand
TTGTCGTCAAAATATTTTACGAGCGCCAAGCTGTAGCGCAGCGGCAAATGTTCGAGGCGCTTCGAAACGCCGATTTGCGCATTCAGCGGCAGCTTTTCTTTGGTGACATCAAACGCGGAGATCACGCCGCCGGCGTTGAACAGTCCGCCGCCGAAATCCAAATTGCCGAGAAGCGTGGAATGATAAATAAATCCGAGATCGAGCGCGACGGCGTCCGAAGAAAAAACTTCCAGCTCCGAGCGAATGTACTTCACATTTGCGCCGAGCATGAAATGTTTCCCGCGCAGTTGCGAGTAGCTGAGATATACGACCATGTTGCTTGCGCCGAACGAGCCTTCTTCTTGCCCGAACTCGTTGGTCCGTTTGAAATCGCCATAGCTGGTATATTGCACCGCAAGGCCGTAGGCGCCCTTGCTATGCGGCATCACATATGCGCCAAAGAAGCTTTGAATGTCGAGAATGTGATTGAGGTAGCCGAACGTCGCGGTGCGGCTGTCGATGCTGCCCACGCCCGCGGGATTATAATAGATGTTATGCGGGTCGCCGCTCATGGCAGTAAAACTTCCGGCCATAGCCGAAGGTCGAGCGCCAACGGGCGTGCGCAAAAAAGCATAACCAATGGATTGTGAAAATAAAACGGACGGCGTGAGGAGCGCGGCGAAAAGAAGGAGAGCTTTTTTCATGCAGGCATTAAAAGTGGAATCCACAGAGAGGACTTCCTTGTCCCACGATTACATTTTGAGAGCTGGTGAGCGGGGTTGAACCGCTGACCTGCGCATTACGAGTGCGCCGCTCTACCAACTGAGCTACACCAGCTTGAAACAAGAACGGCTTTGGGCAAAAAGAAAAAAGCAAAACCCGTTACGGCTTTGCTAGGTCGTGGCCAGGCGCAGAATCGAACTGCGGACACATGGATTTTCAGTCCATTGCTCTACCGACTGAGCTACCTGGCCTTTAAAAAAGCGAACGCAAAATAAGCGACGAAGCCTAAAAAGTCAAGGCGAATTTCGGCGAAGTTGATTGAACGCGTGCTGTTCGCGCAACGAACGGTCACTTGCGAATGAATCGTCACTTGTGTTATCTTGTTTTTAACGCGTGCTGCATTACACATCCGATGATTTTAGCACAAAAGGCCGGCTATGCCCGAACTTCCAGATTTGGTTCATCTCGAAAAACGGCTCAACGAATATTTGCCCGCGCAAAAAATAACCGCGGTCGAGGCGCAAAAGCCGATTGTGTTGCGGATGCTCCTGCTCGGCGATTTCGCGGAAAGCTTGTGCGGCGAGTACTTTCAAGCGATCAAGCGCCACGGGCCGTTTTTAACTTTCTCTCTTTCCGGCGATAAAGACCTTGTGATTCATCCCATGCTTGCGGGCCGTTTTCATTGGAATGAAGCGGAGGCCAAGCCGCCGGCCGCGTGCGCGTTTTCGCTGCGCTGCGCGGAGAGCGGGCGCGCGTTTCATTATAGTGATGATAAAAACATGGGGAAAGTTTATCTCACCTCGCGCGGCGATTATAGAAAAATTCCTCGTTTCAACGAACAAGGCCCGGATTTGCTCTCCGCAGATTTCACGCTCGCTTATTTCAAAGCCCAACTCAAGAAATCACGCAAGCAAGTGCGCGTGCTGATCATGGATCAGGCCGTGGTGAGTTGCATCGGCAACGCGTATGCAGATGAAATTCTCTTTGCCGCGGGCCTTCATCCGAAAACGTTTTGTTATCAACTGGCCGAAGACGAAATCGAAAAACTTTATCACGCCATCATCAGCGTCATGCAATGGGGCATCGCAGAGGTCGAGCGCGCGGCGAAACCCATTGAAATAAAAGTGCGCGATCACGTGAAAGTGCGCAATCGCAAAGACGAGCCGTGTCCGCAATGCGGCACGAAGATTCGCCGCGCCGGCGTGCTCGGTTATGATTCTTTCTTCTGCCCCACGTGCCAACCGCTTAAGCGCAATCAGTTTATTGATTGGCGCAATTTGAAAGAAGAGGCAGGGTAGGCAAAATAATTTACGGCAGAATGATTCAAAATAATTCTGCCCTTTTCTTCCCAAACAAAGCCTTGCGTCATTCTCGCAAAATCATATATTGGTCTCGCGTTCATCAAAGCAATCACACGAAGATTCAAGCTGAAAGTAAGGAGATCATATGGCTGTGGAGCGCGTAGCAGCAGTTACTCTCGACGGCAATCCCCTCACGCTGGTCGGCCCGATAATCAATGTTGGCGACAAAGCGCCGGGCTTCACGGTCATGGGCAATGATTGGAGGCCCGTGCGCTTCGATAACTTTGGCGGCAAACCGACTTTGCTCTCTTCGATTCTCTCCGTCAACACCGGCATTTGCGACGCCGGCATTCGACGCTTGAATGAAGGCGCGGAAAGGCTCGGCGACCAAGCGCAGTACTTCATTCTCAGCACGGACTTGCCGTGTTCGCAAGGCATATGGTGCGGCAAGGCCGGCGTGAAAAATGTGAAGACCTATGCCGATCATATGGAAACCAGTTTCGGATTGGCGTATGGCACGCTCGTCAAAGAGCTGCGCATACTCTCGCGCGCGGTATTTGTGCTCGACAAAAACGGCGCGGTGAGTTACGTCGAATACGTGCCGGAGATTGGCCAACATCCCAATTATGATAAAGCGCTCGCAGCGATTCAAAAAGCGTTGGCGTAGCGCATTCAACGCAAAGCAAATTTCCTGTAAGCGGATTTCGCGAATAAAGCGGATCCGGCCGGCTTTATCCACGATATTCGTTAAATCCGCTTACCGTTTTCTTTTGATTTGCGGTTCGGGCTGCGTCAAAACAAATGCGTCTATTTTCCGATTGATCATGTCTCTCATCCCGCCCTCCTTCCAAGGTCTCGCTCTTCCCGGCTTGCGGGACGCCGTGGTTTTAATTACCGGCGCGACCCGCGGCAGCGGCCTCATGATGGCGCATCTCTTCGCGCACTGCGGCGCTCACGTCGCAATCAACAGCCGCTCGCATACTGAAACCACACAACTCGCCGAAGTATTGCACACGCGCTATCATGTTCCAACATTGGCCGTGCCGGGCGATGTTTCCAACGCAGCAACCGTGGCGCAGATGTTTGAAACCATTGCCGTCTGGAGCGCGCAACGGCTCGAAGTTTTAATTTGCAATGCCGGACATCCGTTGGTGCATGAGCTGTGGCACACCCCGTTGCATGAAATGAAGGAAGAAGAAGTCGCGCAATGGTTTGAGCAAGTGCGCGCGGTGGATTTGGAGGGCGCGCGTTTTTGTTGTCGCCACGCTTTGCGCTTGATGCTACCGCAACGTCGCGGCAGTATTGTTTTAATCAGTTCCACGCCCGCGCTTTCAGGCTATCGCGGCACGCCCTATACCGAAGCCAAAGCTGCGCTGTTGGGTTTGATGCACGATCTCGCGCGCGAATATGGCGCCCACAACATTCGCGTCAACGCAGTGGCGCTCGGCAACATTGCGAGCGGCTGGTATGAAAGTCTTTCCACAGAACAACGCAACCAACTGGCGCACGAAGCGCCGCTCGCACGTTGGGGCCAACCCGAAGAAGTCGCGGGCGCGATTCTCTTTCTCGCTTCCGAACTCAGCGGCTTTGTCACCGGGCAAACGCTCGTCGTCGACGGCGGCAAGGTGATGCGGTGATGCGAACAATTGGATTGGCGGAGTAATGGAGTTTTGCAGTGTTAGGTTGGGCGCAATACGATTTTGTTGGCGGCGCTTCTGCAGCATTGTCATTTTGTAAGAACCCTCCCTCGTGCTCGCCCCGACTCTTAATTCACAACCCGGACGAGCCGGAACCAAAAAGCTTTTTGTAAGCGAATTTTTCGAATATGCGGATAAAGCAAAAGCTGTATCCGCTATATTCGTTCAATCCGCTTACAGAAAAATTTTTGCTTTTCATCCGCCGGTACTAATCTATCCGTTGGTGGTAAAAAACTTTCAGAATTTTATTTTGTGTTTGGTTCTTTAATTCGCTTAATGGTGGATCAAGTGCGAGGGAAGTTTCTTCCAGAATGAGATTTCAAAGAAGAGCATTACAAATTAACCCGGAAGCAGTATAATTGTTTTATTTTGAACCATTGCTTACGCAGCCTTACAGTTTGCGTGTAAATGAGGAAACACAAATGCGACACGCCTTCCGCGCGCGCAAATTTTTAACCCGGCTCTGGTAGCGCAGCAGCGGAATCGTCGGCCCGCAAACCGCCGCAAAATTTCTTTCTGCAATCTTGCCACGTGGCTGGTATTCGGAGTGCTGTTGGCTTACTGGGGCACTCGCAGGTAGATCTTTCAGCCGTATCGCGCAACAATTCCCATTTCTGCCGCGCTAGCCCAATCCGGCTATTTCAGAATGATCAAATCGGTTATTCGCAGGTTATTGGAGCAGTACCTCTCAGCTTTTACGGAATGTCAAACACGCAAACGACACCCTCCTCCGTCAAAGTCAAAATCGAGCAAGGTGAAACGCTCAAAACGGATTTTGAGTTTGGCAATACGTTTCGCATCGGACGCGACCCCAAGTGCCACGTGCGCATCGATGACTATGCCCTGAGCCGGGTTCACGCCGAAGTGGCGTTGGAAGAAGGCTATTGGTGCATTCGGGATTTGCATAGCACCAACGGCGTTTTTCTGAACGGCATGCGCATCGAGCACGCGATCCTCACCGAACACACTCGCATCACTTTGGGCAAGAACGGTCCGGCGCTCATGCTCACTATCCCCGGACAAGTTCCGCCGCAACCGCAAACGCTGGCCACTGCCGTGCTCGCGGAATATCTCCTGCGCTCCTATCAAAAAACTCGCGTCGCCGCGGCCAGCCTTCCTCGCATAAAACTGCGCCGCTCGTTGCGCCGCATGCACACGCCGCACGCCCGCGGTTATCTCGCCGTGATCGCCCTCGTGAGCATTTTGTTCGTCGGCGCGGCGTGGTATGCCAAGCAGAAGCACGATGAATTGGGGCAACAGCATGCGTTGGCAAAAGATATTTTTTATGAGATGAAAGAATTGGAGCTGACGTTGGCGAGCTTGGAGCGCGTGGTGCAGAAAACCGGCGAAACGGAAGCCATCGCCGAGATTGCTCGCCAACAAACGCGGCGCAAGGAGTTGGCGCGAAAATATGAGCGTTTTGTGGGAGAAGCCGGCCTCGCGAAAATTGATTTAGAGGAAGAAGAGCGCGTCATCCTGCGCATCGCGCGCTTGCTAGGCGAATGTGAAGTCGATATGCCCCCGGGCTTCGTGCGCGAAGTGCGGCACTATGTTGCGAAATGGCGCTCCACCGGCCGGTTGCGCGCCGCGCTCGAACGCGCCCAGCAAAACGAATACACCACGAAAATCTCCGAAGCGCTCATTGCGAATGATTTGCCGCCGCAATTTTTTTATATCGCGCTGCAAGAGAGCAATTTTGATCTTAGCTCGTGCGGTCCGGTGACGCGCCACGGCATTGCAAAGGGCATGTGGCAATTTATTCCCACCACCGCGGAGCAATATGGCCTGCGCATCGGCCCGCTGGTGCATTATCGCCGTCCGGACCCGCGCGATGAACGTCACGACTTTGAAAAGTCCACACTCGCCGCGGCGAAATACCTCAAAACGATCTACGAAACGGAAGCGAAAGCTTCGGGCCTGTTGGTGATCGCTTCCTATAATTGGGGCGAGAACAACGTGCGCGAGTTGATTCAAAAAATGCCGGACAATCCGCGCGAACGCAATTTCTGGCATCTCTTGCAAAACCATCGCGCGGCCATTCCGCAAGAAACCTACGACTACGTTTTCTATATCATCTCCGCGGCTGTGATTGGCGAGAACCCGCGCTTGTTTGGGTTTGAATTTGATAACCCCCTCCAATCCGTCAGCGCAAACTATGCCGCCAACGCCGGCCAACATTGAGCCTCGCGTTTATTCGCACATACGCAACGGAGACGAGCCGCAACCAAAAAGATGAACACGGAGAAAACAGAGTCAACAGAGATCGTCATGTATAAAAAACTCCATCTTGCTTTGTAAACTCTGTTTACTTTGTTTTCTCCGTGTAGAAAATCTTTGCTTTTTGCTATTTGCGCCGCGCTTGGTTATCTTGTCAAAAGCATGGTTCGAACCAAAAAAAGCAAAAATGAAACCCACTCTCCCCCGCCCTTTTCTTCTCGCACTCTTTACTTTCCTGTTCATTGCGGTTGCCGTTTTCGCCCTCACACGCATAGATTATTCCTGGGCCGATTGGAAGCCCGCGACCTGCATGCCCGAAGCCTGCTTTTGCGAGGCGATTCGGCCGGGTGCCATCGCGCAACCCGCGAACACGTGGTCGTCGCTCAGCTTTGTGTTGATGGGCTTGCTGATCTTGAGCATGCGCGGGCAAACCGGTCAGGCAAAAGCGCACGGTTGGAACTTCACTCACACGCTCGCTTACAGCCTTGCGCTTATTTGCACCGGCCTCGGCAGCACGTTTTATCATGCCTCGCTCACGTTCGTCGGGCAATTTTTTGATGTGATGGGTATGTACCTGCTCGGCTGTTTCATTATGCTTTATAACCTCACAGGCATGAGGCCGCTCAGCGCCCGAGCCTTCGTCATGCTTTATGTCGTGCTGAATTTCATTCTCGCCGTGCTGCTTATCACTCAACCGGAGTTGAGGCGTTATCTCTTCGCGGCGTTGATTCTCGTCGCGCTCGTCTTGGCTTATCTTCCTCAACGCGCGGCGGCGAGTTCGACGCGACGCCGTTATCTCGCCCGGGCCGTGTTCGCTCTGGCGCTGGCCGGCATTTTTTTTCTGCTCGATCTCACCAAAATATTTTGCTTCCCCCAAAGCTGGCTACAAGGCCACGCGCTCTGGCATCTCGGCGGCGCGCTTGCGGCCGGCTTGCTCTATCAACACTATCGCACAGAATAAGTTCTCACGCATTTCTAAAGCGCGGGCCAGATTAGAATTCGTGGAAAATTGCAACGTGCTCCGCGCGTGATGGTTGAGCATCACGCTGATCGACGTTTCTCCTTCAAACCAACGCGACCGATCCGCCCCCAAAAGAATTTTTCTCCCACGAAAGTGGAACTGCCACGGAAAAAAATTTTCATTTTCGTGAGAGCGCCTTTTTGCGCTCCAGAAGAGTTGGTTTTTTTTGCGCCGATTCCACTAGTGCAAAATCGAGATTCAACCTAAAAAGTCCCAGGCAAAAACGCAACCGCGCCATTCTTCGTGCGTATCTCTGTGCCGTTAAAAACCCCCCGCCCTCTTGACGCGGACGGAGATTTTGTTTATTATGACTTCGGCTTAGATGTAGCTTTTCATCTTTCATCAACACGACGAGGCAATTTCATGGCTGATTCACAACTGCACGATTTGTCCAAGCTGCGTATTGATCGCGGCGCAAAAACGGAAACGCAAACTTCTTCCGGCGGTCGCACCGTGGCTTGGGTTTTGGGCTTCGCCGCCATTGTTATCGTCGCCGCGATGTTCTTCTTCTTTCGCGGCGCGATGAATTCCGCAACGGAAGTGGACACGCACACGGTCACCGCCATTTCGCCGGCACAAGCGAATGCCGTATTAACGGCGAGCGGCTATGTGGTTGCGCAACGCCAGGCCGCGGTTGCTTCCAAAGGCACGGGACGTTTGATCTTTCTCGGCGTGGAAGAGGGCGATCAAGTAACGGAAGGACAAATTCTCGCGCGCTTGGAAGATAATGACATGCGCGCGGCGCTGGCGCAAGCGCGAGCCGCGGTCAATTATGAGCGCGCGAATTTGAGCAATGCGCAAGCCGAGTTGGCCGACGCCACGGCGAATTACGAGCGCATGAAGAAACTCATCGCCGAGCAAATGGTGCGGCAAGCGGATTTCGACATGGCCGAGGCGCGATACAAACGCGCGGCCGCCACAGTGCAAGCGGTGGAAGCTTCGATTGGCGTCGCCCAAGCAGCCGTGAACACCGCGGAGATTGGCGTCGAAAACACCAACATTCGCGCGCCGTTTGCGGGCACGGTGCTAACAAAGAATGCCGACATTGGCGAGATCGTCGCGCCCTTCGGCGCTTCGAGCACTTCGCGCGCCGCGGTGGTTTCGATTGCCGATATGTCCTCGCTCGAAGTGGAAGCAGATGTCTCGGAATCGAATATCGAACGCATCAAGCCGGACCAACCGTGCGAGATCGTGCTTGATGCTTATCAAGACACGCGCTATCCCGGCAAAGTGAACAAGATCGTGCCGACCGCGGATCGCGCGAAAGCGACCGTGCTCACGAAAATTAAATTCCTCGAGCGCGACGCGCGCGTGTTGCCGGAGATGAGCGCGAAGGTTACCTTTCTTAATTCCGAAGCCACCGCCACCATGACGACGGGCGTGAAGAAAATCGTGGTGCCGCTCTCCGTTGTGGTCAATCGTGGCGCAGCGAAAGTGGTGTTCGTCATGCGCGAGGCCGGCGTCGTCGAAACCCCGATCGAAGTTGGCAACGCGATTGGCAACTCGCAGGAAGTGTTGAGCGGCCTGAATGTGGGCGAGCGCGTGGTGATCAATCCGCCGGCGGATATGGCGACGGGGACGAAAGTAAAGCTGAAGGCGAAGTAGATCGACTTCGTTCGATCTCGCTAGCGGCCCACGAAACACGCGGAATACGCTAAAAAACCTTTAAGCAAAACAATTTTTGCAAATAGTTTTGACCGAAATTGTTTTGACTTTAGCTTGCAGAATTTTTATTCCGTGTTTGCTGCTGACATAGGGTTGTCACTTAGGCGTATTAACCTGTAGCCGCGCATGGCCTTTTAAAAAATTGCCGGTTCAAAAAAAGACTCTTTCGGAGAGGACGGCTACAAGTTGGTTTATAAAAAAAGCGTCCATCAAACTCACCCGCTCCATCCGTTTTAATCCGCAGACTCTAGTTCTACTTCGGCAGATTAAAAACCGTGCCCACGAATGACGCGAAACACACGAATGCTTTTTTCGTGTGATTCGCGGGCAGAAAATGAAATCTGTTGAAGTAGAACTAGCGCTTTTCAATTTGCATTCAACCGAAACAGGAAAGGGAAAAATGGCAAACTCCATAGTAGAAGTACGCAACGTCTCGAAGTCGTATCGCCGAGACAGCATTAAAATTCCGGTGCTCGAAAATATCACCTTTTCAATTCCTGAAGGAGAATTTTTAGGCTTGATGGGGCCTTCCGGCTCGGGCAAGTCGACCTTGCTGAATCTCATCGCCGGCATTGATCGACCCGATAGCGGCACGATCACCGTGGCCGCGAGCGAAGTGACCAAGCTCACGGAATCGCAATTGGCGGGCTGGCGTTCGCACCATATCGGCTTCATCTTTCAATTCTATAATCTCATGCCGGTGCTCACCGCGTATGAGAACGTGGAACTGCCGCTGTTGCTCGTTAAGCTTTCCAAAAAAGAGCGCGAAGAGCGCGTGAAAATTGCGCTCAACGTCGTGGGTCTCGGCGACCGCATCAAGCATTATCCCAAGCAACTTTCCGGCGGGCAGCAACAGCGCGTGGCCATCGCGCGCGCCATCGTCGCCGATCCCACGGTCATCGTGGCCGATGAGCCGACCGGCGATCTCGACAAAAACTCGGCGGTTGAAATCCTCACCTTGTTGGAGCGTCTCAATCAAGAGTTTAAAAAGACTATCATCATGGTTACGCACGATCAGCGCGCCGCAGACAAAGCGCACACGGTTCGCCACTTGGACAAAGGAGATCTGGTTTAAAAAAGTGATCAGTGATCAGTGATCAGTGATCAGTGATCAGTGTTCAGTCATCAGTTATCAGAAACCAGCAACCAGTCACCAGAAACCAGTCACCAACAACCAGAAACCAACTATGAAAATCTTCAAACTGATTTTTAAAAACACGCTGCGCCATCCTTTGCGCACGCTCTTGACTTTTCTCGGCATTGCCATCGTGACGTTCGCATTCGGGTTCATTCGCACCGCGATCAGCGCATGGTATGCCGGCGTGGAAGCTTCGGCGCAAAATCGTATGGTCGTGCTCAACGCCACCTCGCTCACGTTTCCGTTGCCGCTCTCGTATCGCGAAAAAATCGCGCAAATTCCCGGCGTGCAAAGCGTGGGCATCGGCAATTGGTTCGGCGCGTATTATAAAGACCCGAAAGACTTCTTCGCCAATTTCGCGGTCGATGAAAAGTATCTCGCGATGTATTCGGAGTTCGTGTTGCCGCCGGGGCAGTTGGCGGCGTATGAGCAAGAACGCAATGCCTGCGTCATCGGGCGCAAGCTGGCAACGCGTTTCGGCTGGAAGCTGGGCGACGTCGTGCAACTCACGGGCACACTTTATTACGGCCAATGGGATTTCGTGGTGCGCGGGATTTACGACGGCGCGAATGCGACGACCGATGAGACCGCGTTCCTGTTTCATTGGGAATACGTCAATGAACGCTTGAAGCAAGAAAGCCCGGACCTGGCGGATTATCCCGGCTGGTTCGTGATTCAAATCGCGGACGGCGCCAATCCCGTGGCCATTGCCGAGATGATCGACGGCAATTTCAAAAACAGCTCCGCGGAAACCAAGACCGAATCCGAGCGCGCGTTCAATCTCAGCTTCATCTCCATGGCCGGCACGATCATGACGGCGATGGAAGTCATCTCCGTCGTGGTGGTGCTCATCATTCTGCTGGTGCTGGCGAACACGATGGCCATGACCGCGCGCGAGCGCATGTCCGAATATGCCGTGCTCAAAACCCTGGGCTTCCGGCCGTTTCATCTCATCGGCTTGATCGGCGGCGAATCGCTGTTGATTGCGCTGGGCGGTTTTGTGATCGGCCTCGGCGCGCTGTTTTTCATTTTCAAAAATTTCTCCGTGGTCATCACCAAACTCTCGAACGGATTTTTCGGCATCTTCAATTTGACCGACAATACCATCGCGCTGACTTTCGCCTCGGCTTTGCTGGTGGGTATCGCTTCCGCGATCTTTCCAACTTGGCGCGCCGTGCGCATGCGCATTGCGGATGGGTTGCATCGGATTGCGTGAGTGGATTGTTGGAGCGGTGGAGTTTTGGAGTGGTGGAGTTCTGGAGTAATGGCATTGACCGAAGTTACATTCAAGGGAAAGGAGAGGCGGTTATGGCTGGGTATACAAAATTTCGGAATAAGAATCGGGGATACATGAAGCTCGAGGTCTGGCAAAAATCGATTAAGCTTTACAAGCTGGCTTGGAAAACCGCTTATGTCGAGGTCAAGGTGGATTATAAGCTTCGAGCGCAACTGGCTGATGCGGCGCAATCGGTGTCATCGAATATTGCCGAGGGCTATAGCCGCCGTTCGATCAATGAGTACATCCAATTTTTGTACATTGCGTTGGCTTCGCTCGCAGAAACTTTAACTCGAATGATCGGCTTGAAAGTGACGGAGCAAATCTCGGAAGCTCGTTTTCAAGAAATCGACACGCTGCACTACGAAGTCGAAAACAAACTCCTTCGCCTTGTAGAAAGCCTTGAAGCCAAACGCGACGACGGCTCATGGATCAACCGCATCTCCGATGTCCGGGAAGAATACGGAGAAGAAGCCTCTTTATCCCAACAATCCAACCCTCCAGCACAGCCAGACTCCCAAACTCCAGCAATCCAAGACTCCATCACTCCATTACATCAATACTCTCAGGCTCCACCAATCCAATACTCCATTACTCCAATACTCCAATAAACATTTTTTAAAAGAAAGATACTCGCTATGAAAATCCCCCTCAGCTATAGTTTTCGCAATTTGTGGACGCGACGCGTGACCACCGGCCTTACGGTGTTGGGCATCGCGCTCGTGGTGTTTGTGTTTGCGGCCACGCTGATGCTCTCCAACGGTCTGCGCGAGGCCATGGTCTCGACCGGCGCCGAAGAAAACGTCATCGTTGTGCGCAAATCCGCGCTTTCGGAAGGGCAGAGCTTTGTGAGCCGCGAGCAAGCAAACATCGTCAAAACGCAGCCCGAAATCGGGACTATGAGCGACGGCACTCCGATAGCCACGAGCGACGTGGTGGTGTCGATCAACGTTCCCAAACGCGGCGACAATGGCCTCACCAATCTCATCATCCGCGGCGTGTCCAGCCAGGCGTTGGAAATTCGCAAACGCCAAGTCGAGTTGATCGACGGGCGCATGTATCAACCCGGCTTGCAAGAAGTCATTATTGGCACGGCCGTAAACGAACGCTTCTTAGGCTTTGACCTCGGCGGCACGTTCCGCATGGCCGGCACGGTGTGGACGATTGTCGGCATCTTCGACGGCCACGGCACCGGCTTCGATTCCGAAGTCTGGGGCGACGTGGAGATCATGTTGCCCGCGATTCGCCGCCCGAGTTTTTCCTCCGTTACGGTGCGCTTGAACGATCCCAATTCATTTGAAGCGTTGAAAGCGCGGCTGGAGCATGACCCGCGCATGACCGTGGATCTCAAACGCGAAAAGCAATATTATGACGAGCAATCCCAAGGCACCTCGGCGTTCATTACGTTCATCGGCGCGACGGTCACGTTCATCTTCAGCTTCGGCGCGATGATCGGCGCGATGATCACGATGTACGCCGCGGTCTCCAATCGCACGCAAGAGATCGGCACCTTGCGCTCGCTGGGTTTTCGCCGGCGCAGCGTGCTCGCCGCATTTTTGATCGAAGCCTTGTTGCTCACTTTCATCGGCGGGGTGCTCGGCATTATTGCCTCGTCGGCGCTGCAATCGCTCACCGTTTCGACGACGAATTGGACCACGTTCTCGGAGTTGGCTTTCGGCTTTCAACTCTCGTGGGGCATCGTTGTGGCGGCCTTGAGCTTCGCGCTCATCATGGGCGTCGTCGGCGGATTCCTGCCCGCGGTGCGCGCCTCGCGCTTGCGGATTGTGGAGGCGCTGCGCACG
>CAYNDW010000079.1:0-1309 GCA_964395375.1 uncultured Cytophagia bacterium | reverse complement strand
CTGTTCACGTCGGTCCCGCACGCCGTGCCATTGGCGGTGGAGGCGCTGCGCACGGAGTGAGCCGAGGGCTTGAGGGCTGAGGGCTTGAGGGCTGAGGGCTGAGGGCTGAGGGGCTCAGGGCTTAGAGCAAAAAGTATACGGCAAGGTGTTTAGCACTTTCTACCATCTGCTCTCTGCCCTTCGCCCTATGCTCTTCGCTCTTCGCTCTTCGCCCTTCGCCCTCTGCCCCACACGTTTTTAACCATCGGAGGAAGGAATATGGAGCTCACCATCGTTCTCACCAATTTTTTGTACGCCATCCTCGGCGGCATCGTCACCATCCTTTTCATGTTCGTGGGCTACAAAATCATCGATCATCTCACCAAACTCGACACCTCGGCAGAGTTATCGAAAGGCAATCAAGCCGTGGGCGCTATGGTGCAAGGCATGTTCATCGGCATCGGCGTCGCGATTGGATTGGTCATTGGATTGGGGTTGAATTGAGGCGAATAGCAGTAGCGCAGCCATCCTGGCTGCGAGCGTAAAGTTTGCAATGTTGCTTTCCTAAAAGGGGTTTTGTATGTTAGCGTACCGCGTGCTCAAAAGCCTTTTTCATTCTTTGAAGGTGAAGTCCCATGTCAATAGCCCTCCCCACTATCGAACGTGATCGTGACTTTTATGCGATCGCCGATCTGCCGGAAAGTAATGGCAAGCCCATGGCCGAAACGCAAAAACATATTCGCCAAATGCTCAATGCGCTGAATGCCTTGAATTGGCACTTTCGCAATGATCCGGACCTGTATGTGATGGGCAATATGTTCGTTTATTTTCTCGACGCTCTCGGCACGTTGCGACGAGTGGCGCCCGACATTTTTGCGGTGCGGGGAGTATCAAAAGAAGATCGGCGCGTTTATGCTCTCGAACGGGAGGGCAAAGCGCCGGATCTTGTCATTGAAATTACCTCAAAGAAGACGAAGAATACGGATACGAACAAAAAGCTGAAAATTTATTCCTGGCTCGGCGTGAAGGAATACTTTCTGTTCGATCCGCTCGGCGATTATTTGAAGCCGCGCTTGATCGGCTACGAATTAGCCGGCGGTCAATATGTGCGGATGAACCTTGAAAAATCGCGCTTGCACAGCACGGTGTTGGATTTGGATTTGGCGATTGACGAAGACCACCTGCGTTTCAACGATCCGCGTACGGGCGAATGGCTATTGACCCACGAAGAAGCCCAGACCGCCCGCCAGCTTGCCGAAGCTCAAACACAACGCGAAGCAAACGCCCGCCAGCTCGCCGAAGCTCAAACGAAACGCGAAGCAACCGCCCC
>CAYNDW010000078.1:0-14193 GCA_964395375.1 uncultured Cytophagia bacterium | reverse complement strand
ACGAGTATAAGTTTGAAAACCAAATTCTTGACTTTGGATTTGACCTTACGCAACTTCATGCCGTCGTTGTTGCTCATCGCGCAAATCAACGCCTCGGGTATTCCCACGTAGCTTTCGCCCTGGCGCACGCCGTGGCAGAACTCGAATCAACAAATAAAAACTAAAAGCGAAGCCGGGAAAAATGCCTTTGAAATTTTCTTGCATCGTGACGTTAAAATCGCGAGCCGCGCGACGCCTCATCGCAGTGCTGATGTTTTTGTTTCCGCCCCTCTTGCAGGCCCAAACTTCCCGTGTGCTCTTCGAACCGCTTGGAGTCGACGACGGCCTCGCCGCCGCCGATATTCGCGCGCTGTTGCAGGATCGTTACGGCTTCATCTGGATCGGCACGGTGGATGGTTTGGACATGTATGACGGTTATGGCTTCACGCATTACAAGCACAAACCGTTCGACGCCGCTTCGCTCACCGCCAATGCGATCACCGCGCTTTGCGAAGACAGAAGCGGCGCGCTGTGGATCGGCACCGTCGCCGGACTTTGTCGCATGAATCCGGAAGAGCGCGCGGCCGGGCGGTTTTATCAGTACCGCCACGATCCCGCGGATTCGAACAGTTTGAGTGCCGACGTTATCACGGCGATTGCCGAGGATGCCGCCGGCAATATCTGGGTGGGAACGACCCACGGTTTGAACCAGCTCGACGCGGCTTCGAATCGGTTCAAGCGTTATCACCGGCAACGAGGCGCTCCGTTCGCTCTAATCGGTGATACCATCACCGCGCTTGGAGTTGACGGTATGGGCACGCTTTGGGTGGGAACGCGAATGGGCGGGCTGCAAAAATTCGAGACGGCGACGGAAAGATTTTTTACCTACACCTGGCAATCGCCGAATTTTAAACAAAAGTATGCGCGCTACCTGCCCACGGTTTTTGCTTGCATTGACAGCTTGCAAAAAAAACAAACGCCGTTAGCCGCATTATTGCGCGTTGCAAACTCCGAGCATCGCAAGGCGGCCTTCACACTCGACACGCGCGCGGCAGTTTTGATCGTTGCCACGGGCGAGGGAATCGATGCGCCGCTGGCGGATCGCGGTTGGTTGGAGCGCGTTGGAACGGCAACGCCGATTTGGCAAATGCAATCTGATCGCACGCGGCACGCGGGTGGCGCGCTCAAAAATCGCACGCTCATCGAGACCGCGGTTTTACCGGTTGGTTCATACGAGCTGAATTTTCTTTCCGACGACAGCCATGCGTTCGAGCATTGGAATGCGCGGTTGCCGGATCGCCCGCAGGATTGGGGCATTCAAATTTTTCTCATCGACGCGGCGACCGCGAGCCGATTGCACGCGCCATTGCAGCAATCTTTTTTTCCCACCGCGCTTTCCAATCCTTATGTCACGAGAATACTGCCCGATACTCGCGAAGGAAGTTCCGTGTTGTGGATCGGAACGGTCAACGGCTTGAATCGCTTCGACACGGCGCGCGAAACTTTCACCAATTATTTTCACGATCCGGCAGATTCGAACAGCCTCAGCGCGAACGCAATTACCGCGCTCTGCGCCGGTGACTCCGCCAGGATTTTGATTGGCACCGGCGAGGGCGGCGTCGATCAGTTCGATCAAAAGCGCCTGCGCTTCAACCGGCTTGCTGAAGAAAAAATCGGCGCTCGTCGCCTCGATCAACATCGAGTGTTTGCCATGCTCAAAGACAACGCCGGGATGTTATGGCTAGGCACCGAAGACGCCGGGCTGTTCAAAAGCTCGCGCCAAAAATTTCGCCATCATCTGATTGAGAAGCAAAGCAGCGCGGCAAATAACAACATTCTGGCGCTTTGCGAAGATCGCGACGGCGTCATCTGGTTGGGAACTGCGGACGGCCTTTGGGCCTACGACCGCGCCGACTCGCGTTACACGCTATTCAAACACGATCCGAATAACTCAAAGAGTTTGCGCGGAAATATCGTGACCTCGATTTATGAAGATGAAGCCGGCGCGCTTTGGATCGCGACATGGGATGCCGGTCTTAACCGGTTTGATCGCGCCACCAAAACCTTTACGCATTACCAGTATGCGCCGGGCGACTCCACCAGTTTGAGCGCGAACACGTTGCGCGCGATCACCGGAGATCGTCGCGGCGGACTTTGGATCGCAACTTCCGGCGGCGGGCTGAATCATTTCAATTCCAGCACCGGTCGTGTGAAACGTTATTTGCACAATCCTGCCGATCCGCACAGTCTTCCGGCCAATGAGGTGAATCATATTTTTGTCGATCGCAGCGGCGCGTTGTGGGTGGGAACGGTGTTGGGCGGAATGGCGCAATTCGATGCGGCAGCGCAGCGCTTCAGCAAGTTCACTTATGATCCAAGCGATACGACGGGATTCCCGAACAAAACCGTGAACCATATTTATGAAGATCGCGAGGGCCGGCTTTGGTTCGGCACGTACAGCGGCGGCCTCTGCCGAATGCAACGAGACTCCGATGGCCGCATAACGTTCGCGCGCTACTCCATCGATGACGGTTTGCCGGGCAACATGATTCAAGGCCTCGTGCAGGATGATGACGGCGTCTTTTGGATCAGCACGAATCACGGGCTGTCGCGGTTTGATCCGGTGCAGCCTCGCGGCCGGCAATTTCGCAACTATTCCGTTGCCGACGGATTGCAAGGCCGCTTGTTCAATCCAAATGCGCTTTGCAAAAGTCGCAATGGGGAGTTGTTCTTAGGCGGGGCCAACGGGTTCAATCGTTTTTTTCCACACGAGATCAAAGATCGGGCGTATTCTCCGCCGGTGTTATTGACGCAATTCAAAACGTTCGATCAAGCTAGAGATTTTGGCAAACCGTTGACGAGCTTGGAGCGTATCGAATTGGATTACGATCAAAACTTCTTTTCATTCGAGTTTGTCGCGCTTGATTATGCCAATGCTGCGGGCATTCAATATGCGTGCAGGCTGGAGGGTTTGAATGAAGAGTGGATTGCCTGCGGTTCGCGGCGTTATGCGAGCTTTACCAATCTCGATCCGGGCGAATATCGCTTCCGCGTGAAGGCGACCAACGGCGACGGCGTGTGGGGCGAGAACGAAGCTTCGATTCGAATTGTCATCGCGCCGCCGTTTTGGAAAACCGCTTGGTTTTATCTCGCGAGCCTCGGCGCCGTTCTGCTCGCCGTGTATGCGCTTTTCCAATACCGCGTGCGCGCGCATGTGAAAAAAACTTTGGAGCTGGAGCGCGTCCGGCTGTTCGAGCGCGAGAAAGTGCGCGAGCAAATCGCCCGCGACTATCATGATGAGATGGGCCACAAAATCACCAAAGTGGCGCTCTTTACCGAGCTGATCACGAGAAACGTGAACGGCATTGCCGCAGAGCTGAAAGAGCATCTCGCCAAAGTCGTCGAGGCTTCGCAAAGCTTGTCGCTCGATGCGCGCGATTTCATTTGGGCGCTGAATCCGGAAAAAGATTCGTTGTATGAAATGTGTTTGCACCTGCAGGAATTTGGCAATGCCCTTTTTGAAGAGACGGAAGTGAATTTTCAAGTGCAGGGTTTGTCCGAAGAATTGTTACGAGTCAAACTCAACATGGAATGGAAACGCCATTTGACGCTGCTCTTCAAGGAAGGCATGAATAATGTGCTCAAGCACGCGCACTGCAAAAACGTCGTGTTGGAGGTCGGCGTGCAGAACGGCATTTTGCGGATGGCGCTCATTGATGACGGCGTCGGGCTGGCTCAAGTCAATGGGCATTATCATAACGGAAGCGGCGCCGGATTGGAAAACATGAAACGCCGCGCGGAACTTTTGCGCGGGCAATTGGAGATCAATTCTCCCGAGGGTCGCGGAACGACGATTCAGTTTGCCGGCGAATTACCCAAGAATGGGTATTGAGTTAATGGGATGAACCTGGTAACGTTAAATTGGCTTGAATATAACCGAGCCGGGAAAATGATTTTAGTTTCTTATAATTTTAATCGTCGCAGAAAAAGCAAAAACTTTCACGCCAAGACGCAGAGCCGCAAAGGTTCCGCAAAGAAAAGCTTTGCGAGTCTTTGCGTGAATCTTTTTCTTTTTGGTTCCGGCTTCTAACCGCCTTTACAACAATATGACTTCCATCTCTGTTGCACTGATCGAAGATGACGTTGACATCCGGCGCGGCTTGGCGTTGCTGCTGAACAAGACGCCGGGATTTGCTTGCGCGGCGGCGTATCCGGATTGTGAAACAGCGCTGCAAGAGATTGCCGACGATCCGCCGGAGGTGCTGCTGATGGACATTCAATTGCCGGGCATGTCCGGCATCGAAGGCGTGCGGCGCATCAAAAAGCTGCTGCCCGATCTCGATGTGATCATGCTCACGATTCATGACGACGACAAACGCGTGTTCGATTCGCTCTGCGCCGGGGCGTGCGGCTATCTCGTGAAAACTACGCCGCCGGCGAAATTGCTCGAAGCCATCAAAGAAGTTTATGCTGGCGGCGCGCCGATGAGCGCGAGCATCGCGCGTTTGGTGATTCAATCGTTTCGAAAGTCTTCCGAGTCCAACCTCTCCCCGCGCGAGCTGGAAATTCTTTCCCTTTTGTGTCAAGGCAAGAGCTACAAGATGATTGCCGAGGCGCTGCACCTCAGCAAAGGCACGGTGCATTCCCATCTTAAAAAAATCTACAAAAAGCTCGAAGTCAATTCCATGACTGAAGCCGTGGCGAAAGCGCATCAAGAAAGGCTCGTGTGAGTTTTATCAACGTGCCGCAACTGGGCAAGGTTAAGGTGCTCGAACAAAAACCAAGTCTGAAAAGTAGCGTTCGGAGAAACCGATGGCCGCATTCGTGCGATCTCTTCAACTTGGCAAAGCCAAGGTCTCGATCATCAACATTGGAGATATCTATCTCCCGCTGGCCGAATACATGAATGTGCCGAAAACAGAATTGGCAATTAGAGATGATCTGCGCGAGCTTGCCGAGCAAACGCGCATTCCCATCCACTGCATATTTTTTCAATTGTCGCAGACTTCCGTGCTGGTGGACGCAGGCGTTTATGAGGTCAAGACCGAACCAGAGTATGCTATACCCGACTACGAGCCGCCGCCGAGCTTGGTTGATCGCCTGATTGAATTAGGAATACAGCCGGAGAAGGTCGAGCACGTTGTCATTACACATCGTCATTGGGATCATTTCAACGGCACCACGTGCGATGATGGCGGAGAGTATGTGCCGCAATTTCCCAACGCGCGGTATTATTTAGGCCGTGCTGATTGGGAACGCGCTGCAACGGCGCTGCAAGATCCTCAATCTTTCGAATACCGAACCTTGCGGGTCTTGCACAATCACGGCATGCTGGAGTTGATTGACGGCAATCGTGATCTTGGGCACGGAGTTCAGATTCTTGCCGCGCCAGGTGAAACTCCTGGACATCAGATTGTCCGCGTTCATTCGGACGGAGAAACTTTCTACTGCTTGGGCGATATGTATCATCACCCCGTTGAATTTGCCCATCCTGAGTGGATGGTATCTTGGGCCGCGAGTGAAACGAACCTTGTCAGCCGTCAGGCTTTGCTGAAGACCGCAATCAACGAACGGGCACTTTTGCTGGCGGCGCACATTCCGGCAATTGGCCGTTTGCAGGCGATTTCATCCGGCATCGCTTGGGAAAATGTTTTGTAGTCCCGGCCCTGGTGGGCGGCTGTTCGAAAGGAAAAATACATACTCGTAGCATTGCCCGACAAGGGGGCAGGGCTACGACGATCTCGAAAAAAAGTTTTAGCTGTAATTCATCAAAACAAGAAAGGAAACGACGATGAAATGCAAAACGCTTTTTACTCTCACGCTGCTTGGTTTCGCTTTGACCCGCCTTGCCGTGGCGCAACAGACCGATGATCGCGAAGCCGTGCGGCTGGCGGTGCTGGATTATGTCGAGGGCATTTACGAAGTGCAGCCGGAGCGCATTGAACGCAACGTTTCGCCGGAGATGACGAAAGTCGGCTATTGGCGCGAAAAAGACGGTGCGCCGTATGGTGAAAGCCGCATGACTTTCGAGCAGCTTGTGAGCTTGGCGAAGAACTGGAACAAAAAAGGCCGCGTCGACGCCAAGACCGCGCTCAAAGAAGTGACGATTTATGAAGTCGTGGATCAAACCGCGACCGTCAAGCTGCGCGCGCATTGGGGCATCGATTATATGCACCTTGCGAAGAAAGAGGGCAAGTGGCTGATCATGAACGTGCTCTGGCAGAGCCACCCGCCGCAAGCATCGAAATGAATATAGACTTCATCGAAATAAAATCATGAAACCACACAAGCTATTCTCTTTCGCGTCCAGAGCAACATCATGAACAAACCGAATAGGATGGCCGGCGCCGCAATGCAGCCGGCCTCGGGCCCGAACGTGCCGCCGGTGATCCAGTTGGGGCCGGTGATTTCATGTTTGAGTAAAGAGAACGACTCACGTCCGCTCACCGCGAAGCCGAAGATTGGGCCTTGAAAAAAATTCCAACCGGCGTGCATCCCCATCGACAGCCAGAGTTGTCGCGTGCGCAGCCAGCCCAAGATTCTCAGATAGCCGATGCCTGCGATAATCAAACCGGAGAGCGGAGTGGCGTTTGGATTCAACAGGTGAATCACGCCGTAGAGCAGACACGAGATGCCGATGGCCCATTTTAATCCCAAACCCTCTTGCAAATTTTGCAAAAGATAGCCGCGAAAAACCAACTCTTCCCAACAGCCCACCGTTGCGCCAACGCCGAGAAACAGCAAAGTTAGTTTAGCCCAATCAACCGGCCAAGCGAGGCTTTGAAAATTAATCCAACCCAAAGCCCGTAACGAGAAATAAACAACGCCGATCATCAAGCCGCTCAAAAAGAAACCGAAGAGCAAGTCAGACAGGCTTGCGCCTGCGATTTTTAAGCCCAATGAGGAGAATGATTTTTTATCGAGATAGCGGCGGCTCAAATAGACGGCGCTCGTTGCGGTCATCACTAACAGAACTCCGAGCAGCGCGGTTACCAAAGTCTTATCCTTGGGCTGGCCGCCGAATCCGAATCGTATGACAACGGAAACGATTGCGTTCATTATCATGAAGATGACGACAAAGGCCAGCAGGCGCCAACCGGCTCGCGGGCGTTGTTCAACGTCATTGCAGAAGATTCGTTTTGCACGTGAAAGCTTATTGTCCATTTAGCCTCTGCAGATTTTGCAAGCACCTCGTTTATTGCTTTTGACCGGCGCTTGGCTTCCGAGGTTTCACTCCAATGTCCTTCGTGTCTTCGCTTGCGCCACTCCTGACAGCGACGACCCGGCTCGCCCCAAATACCCACTTTTGGGTATGATTTCTCACCGCAATTTTTCGTCTATTTCCGTATCCCACATAACCACGCAACGCGATAAGCTGCAACAAAGCTTCTGCGAAGCGGCAAAAAATCTATTCGGCGAAACTCGGTGTTTTCGGTGTCACTCGGCGGCAGAGCTTTTCCGCCGAAACGCGCCGGAGCCACCGAGTGTCGCCGAAAAAACTTTTAGAATTTTATTCTAAGATTGATTCGCTAATCCGCCTATTGGCGCAAACCAGGAGCATGATATGCGCAAACGAAAATCGTTTCACACTCAATACCGAAGTTCCATCGTCGCCGCGATGATTCTGTTTGCCTGCACCACAATGCTAAACGCCCAGCCCTTCACCAAAATCACCACGGGACAAATCGCAACCGACGTGAGGGATGCTTCCGGCGCGAGTTGGATCGATTATGACAACGACGGCGATCTCGATTTGTTCACGAGCAATCGCGCCGTCGGCAATTATCTGTATCGCAACGAGGGCAATGGCAACTTTCCGCGCGTCAATGCCGGCAGTCTCACGACGATCAATTCCATCGGCAACAGTTGGGCGGATTACGACAATGACGGCGATCTCGACGCTTTCACGGTCGGCTTCAGCTCGGTGCTGCACCGCAATCAAGGCAACGGAACGTTCGTCAACGTAACAACTAACGCGCTGGGCCTTGCGACTACAAGCTTAGTTGGATGGGGTTGTGCGTGGGCGGACTTTGACAACGATCGGCATGTGGATTTGGTCATCGCGCATGCCGCAGGCTCGTTCGGGACGTCGCTGCCCAACTTTCTCTTTCGCAACAAAGGCGACGGCACATTCGAGCGCATCACCAACAGTCCCGTGGTTACCGGGCTTGCGCCTTACACCGTGCCCACGTGGTCGGACTTCGATCAAGACGGCGATCAGGATTTGTTCATCGGCAGCGGGCCGGCAAACGGGACGCGCGCTCGCGATTATCTCTATCGCAATCAGCTCAAGCAAACCGGCGCGGCTACGTTCGAGCGCATCAACGAGGCGCCCATCGGCACTGATCTCGCCGACGGGCAAGTGTGGAATTGGATCGATTATGATAACGACGGCGATCTCGATGCGTATCTCACCAACTACATCGGCAACGTGGCCGCCGGGTTGCGCAATTTCCTTTATCGCAATGACAGCGGGAGATATACTTCCATTACGAGCGGCGCGATTGCAACCGATGCCGGGCTTTCATTGGCACAAGTGTGGGGCGATTTCGACAACGACGGCGATCTAGATGTTTTCGTGGCCGAAGACAACAACAACGGCGCGGCCAACAAGTTTTATCAGAACAACGGCAACGGCACTTTCACCCGTATCTTGACTGCGCCGTTCACGACCGACATCGCGCCGAGCTGGGGCGCAACCGGCGGCGACTTCGATAATGACGGCGATTTGGACCTGTTTGTCCCCAATGTTTTTCGCCCGGCCATTCAAGCGCCGCCGCATTTTTATCGCAATGATTTGAGCAACAACAATCGCTGGGTGAAACTCAAGCTGGTGGGCACGAGCAGCAATCGCGACGGCCTCGGGGCAAAAATTCGCGCGAAGGCTACGATTAACGGCAAGGCTTATTGGCAATTGCGCGAGGCTTCGAGTCAAAACACTTTTTGCGGGCAGAACAGTCCGGAAATTCATTTCGGTTTCGGAGATGCGGCCGGCATCGATTCGCTGCGTATTGAATGGCCTTTGGGCCGGGTTGATGTTTATGCCAACGTTCAAACCAATACCGTTTATGAAGCCGTAGAAGGTGCGGGCTTGAATCCGCTCACGACTGCGGTTGATGACGAATCTCCGGCGATTCCGCTGGGCTTTGCGCTCGAACAGAATTATCCCAATCCATTTAATCCAACCACACGAATTGCGTTTGCATTGCCGGTCGCGAGCCGTGTGACGCTGACGGTTTTCGATGTGAATGGCCGTATTGTCACTGAGTTGCTTCGAAACCAACTTGAAACTGCAGGCCGTCACGAAATGAGCTTCAGTTCAAATGATCTTGCCAGCGGAAGTTATTTCTACAAGCTCGAAGCTGTGCCGGCGAATCGCTCACTGCCTCGATTTGTTGAAACCAAAATCATGACCTCTTTAAAATAACCAAGAAAGGATGCTGCGTATGACGTTGCTCAAGATTTGGCAGCGGCTCATGTTGATGAGCGCGATTTTAATTATCGCCGCGTGCAAAGACGATTCGCCCACCACGCCGCCCGTGGATGAAGCGCCCAAAGGCGCGGGTGATTTTGCCATCAAGAACGGCAATGTCACGATTGCCGGAACGCTCGATCTGCCTGCGACAGGCGGCCCATATCCGGTGATGATTTTCATTCCGGGTTCCGGCACAGAGACACGCGAGGCTGATAGGCCGGTGCGCGATCTTTTGTTGCCGCAGGGCGTCGCGCTGTTCACGTATGACAAGCGCGGCCTCGGACGCTCGACCGGCGCGTTTCAAAACGTCAATCTCGCAAACAGCGCGCAGTTGCTGCCCGAGCGCGCGAGTGACGTGCTCGCCATCGTGAATTTTCTGGCCACGCATCAGGACCTCAATCCGAAACAAATTTTTCTGTGGGGCACGAGTCAAGGCGCATGGGTCGCGCCGTTGGTGGCGAATCAATCCGACAAGATCGCTTTCATCATCGGCGTGAGCGGCGGCGGCAGCTCGGTGGGCCTCGAGATTTTTTACGATGATCTCGCGGACAATGCCTCGCTCTCCATTGCGCAACTCACGGCCATGTTGGCGAACTATACCGGGCCGCACGGCTACGATCCCGCCGCTGCTTTGCAGGCGCTCAAAGTGCCGGCGCTTTGGGTTTACGGCGGCATGGATCGCAGCAATCCGACGTTTGCCGACATCGCAGCGCTTGAAAAAATCAAACAAGACCGCAACAAGGATTTCACCATTCTTCTGTTTCCGAATATGAATCACGATTTGATCGACGTGACCACTGGACAATTCGATCCGCAATTCTTTCCAAAAATATTTGAGTGGGGAAGAAGCAAGCTGAACAAGTAACAAATCTTTGAAATGGTACTCGCTTTCACTCACTCGGAAAAAACACCATGCGATTAACCACCTCGCGAATTTTTATCGTTGCCGCCATTGTTGTGTTGCTCGCTATCTTAGGATTCATGTTGTTGCAAGGCGGAAGAGATTTGACATTGATGGTTTGATTTTATGAATGCCATACCCACTTTTGGGTATGGCACATTTGTGCGCCGAAGTGCAACGACCCCGCTTGTCTTGCCGTCCTTATTTTATGATCCCGAAAACATATTCGTTCACGTAAACAACTCGTCGGAGAGTTTTATGCTCAAGCGAAAATTTGTCTTTGTGTTGCTCTGCTGCGTCGTGGGTCTCGCCTTGCTTTGGAATAAGAACGACAAAACTCCGGCGCGGCGTTCGGGCGCTTATGAGGCTTTGCAATGGCAAACGCTCAAGCGCGCTTATCCCAACGCCGACATTCCAAATGCGGCGAGTTATGCGGCGTTCGAGCAAGCGCGCCAAATGCTGCAAGCTTCGACGCTGCGCAAAAATTCCGCGAGCACGCCGTGGCAAACGCTCGGGCCGCACAATCGTGGCGGGCGCACGTTGGCGATTGCTTTCAATCCGCAAAATTCCAACACGATTTATGCCGGTTCGGCGAGCGGAGGTTTGTGGCGCAGTTTCACCGCGGGGCGCGGGGCATTGGCTTGGCAGCGCGTGCCCACCGGTTTTCCCGTGCTCGCCGTGAGTTCGATTGCATTTGCGCCGAATGATTCGAATACGATTTATATCGGCACCGGCGAAGTTTATAACGCGCAAGATGCGCGGCCGGGACAAGTGAGCCGCGCCACGCGAGGCACTTACGGCATCGGCATTCTCAAATCGCGCGACGCCGGCCGCACGTGGGAAAAAAGTTTGGATTGGAGCTACGATCAACAAAAAGGCGTGTGGGCCGTGAAAGTGCATCCGCTGCAACCGAACGTGATTTGGGCCGCGACCACGGACGGCACTTACAGATCCGACGATGCCGGCCAAACGTGGCGGCGCGTGCATAGCGTGATCATGGCGATGGATCTCGTTGTGCATCCGGTTGATCCGAATCTCGCGCTGGTGGGCTGCGGCAATTTTTCCAGCGCGGGTTATGGGCTTTATCGCACCACGAACGGCGGACTCAATTGGACAAAAATTCTTACAGGCGTGCCCACGACTTATGCGGGCAAAACAATGCTCGCGATTCATCCCGAGAATCCCAATGTCGTGATGGCGAGTTTTGGCAACGGTTTCGAGCCGGGCGTGAACAATCGCAGTTGGCTCTCGCGCTCCGAAGATGCGGGCGCAACGTGGAGCATCGTGAGCACGCAGGATCAGTCGCAATGGCAGGGCTGGTTCGCGCACGACGTGGCGATCAATCCGAGCAACGACAGCGAAATTTTTGCGGTGGGCATCAACGTGTGGAAATCGACATTGGGCGGAGGCAGCTTGACGCAAAGATCCGGCGGGCAATCTTTTCGCGGCATTGTTCAACCGGGCGCAGCCGAAGGCACGGCGCAATACGTCCACGTGGATGTGCATGAGGTCGTTTATCATCCCACGCATCACAACATTGTTTATTTCGGCTGCGATGGCGGCGTGTTTCGCACGCTCGACGGCGGCGCGACATTCGAAGCGTGCAATGGCGGCTATCAAAGCACGCAATTCTACAACGGCTTCACCAGCTCGCAGCGCGATTCGAATCTTGCGCTCGGCGGTTTGCAAGACAACAATACCGTGCTTTATAAAGGAACGGTCGCGTGGAGCGTGGGCCACATCGGCGGTGACGGCGGTTGGACGGGAATCGATGCAACCAACGACAACATTCTTTATGGCAGCGGGCAAGTTTTGACTATTTCGAAATCGCTCAACGGCGGAAACAATTGGACGCCGATTCGTCCGCCGGATACCAATCGTCCGACGATTTTTGAAGCGCCGTTTGTGGTGGGCGTGGACAATCCAAACGTGTTGTACGCCGGTCGCGATATTGTTTACAAATCCACGAGCGCGGGACAATCGTGGTTCGCGACCAATGGCGGCGCGCCCATTGACAACGGCGCGCCGTTCGGCAATCCCGTGGTGGCAATGGCGGTTTCGCCGCGGAATAGCAATCTGGTTTATGCGGCGACGGCGCCGCTCGTTGCGCTGCGGCCCGGGGTCTTTCGCACCAGCGATGGCGGCAATTCGTGGAGCGATCTCACGAGCAATTTGCCGGATCGTTTTCCCAGCGATCTCGCGATTGATCCGAACAATGATCAGAAAGTTTATCTCACGTTCTCCGGCTTCGGCAGTTCGCACGTGTTTAAATCATCCAATGGCGGCGCGACGTGGGAAGACATTGGCGGCGCGTTGCCCGATATTCCGACCGAGGCCGTGACCGTCGATCCGATGTTTCCCGAACACATTTACGTCGGGACGGACATCGGCGTGTTTGCTTCAACCGACGGCGGCAGAACGTGGCAGGATTTCAACGAAGGTTTTGTCGACGCGGTGTTGGTTTTTGATTTGAGCATTTCAAGCAGCAATCGCAAGCTGCGCGCGGCCACGCACGGCAGCGGCGTGTTCGAGCGGCCTTTGTTGCGCGAACCGATCAGCGACGTTGAGTCGCCGGAGGTGACGATTGCAAATTTTTCCCTCGCGCAAAATTATCCGAACCCATTCAATCCCGACTCGCGCATTGCTTTTGAATTGCCGGTGGCGAGCCGCGTGACGTTGAAAGTTTTTGATGTGAATGGCCGCGAGATCGTCACGTTGGTGAATCAGCAGCAGATGGCCTCGGGCAATCATCGCCTCAATTTTTCCGGACGAGGTTTGGCGAGCGGAGTTTATTACTATCGCCTCGAAGCTACG
The DNA here is from genome assembly GCA_964395375.1 of uncultured Cytophagia bacterium. GTDB lineage: Bacteria > Zhuqueibacterota > Zhuqueibacteria > Zhuqueibacterales > Zhuqueibacteraceae > JABWAN01. The sequence goes on along the minus strand of CAYNDW010000078.1, from coordinate 1,024 downwards.
CCGCTGCACGGCACAACGCCCACGTTTGTGAAAACGAAAGCCATGACGCTGATGCGATGACGCGCGAAGAGCCAAACAAGTATTCCACCTCCGCAAGTTTTCCGGCAGGATATTTTCTGTCCGGGCTTGCCTGGTTTATGCTTTTGTTGAACGAAATCATTTTTCTATCTTCCTAACGTGGACGAGCCGCAACCCCCAAAAAATAACAGGAGCAAACAGAGCAAACAGAGAAGGCAATAATTGGGAAATTCTCTTTAGATTTTTAATCTCTGTTCACTCTGTTTGCTCCGCGTTAAAAATTTTTGCTTTTATTGCTCACAGTTCACTTGTTAGAGATTAACGTTTATGTGAAAAGGAAACAAAGAGTGCCAAATAAATTCATGCGACTTGGGCTGTTGGCGAGCCTATTGAGTTTGATGCTCGCTGCGCCGCTTTTGGCCGAAACGCTCTATATCGACAGCCGCAACGGCAATGATGCGAACGCGGGCACAAAGGAGCAACCGGTGAAGACGCTCGCGCGCGCGGCGGAGTTGGTTAATACGAATACGGCAGCGGGGCCGACGATCATCAAACTCGCGCCGGGGCTGTATGATCTCACCGCAAAAGTTTTGTTGCAAAACATGCGCGCCTATTCGCGCGAGCAGCGTTTGATCATCGAAGCGACGATCATGCCGGACGATTCCGCGTGGCGACCGGCGCTCATGCCGGTGATCATCTCAACCGAGCAGCCCGCGAAATTGGATTCGGCCAACGTGCGCGGACCGGCGACGTTCGGCTTGCAAATCGAGATCAGCCACGTCACCATTCGCGGTTTGAAATTTTTCGGCAGCTCCGCGGCGCACAATCGCTATTATCCCATTCGCCGCAACGGGCAAACGCTGGAGGATTTGGTGGTGTCGCAATGTATGTTCGTCGGTGATCGCCACACCTCGCCGATTCAAGTCGCGGTGATTGCGCACGGGCACGGGCTGGTGCTGGAGCATTGCGTTTTTTACGAGTGCAAAAATCCCGTGGTGTTTTGGGA
>CAYNDW010000077.1:0-14266 GCA_964395375.1 uncultured Cytophagia bacterium | reverse complement strand
CACCTTTTAGCCTGATGCTTACAGCATCAGGCGGAGGTTGGCGGCATCATCGGTGCAAAATTCAGGTAGAACATCAACGCCTCAAGGCGTCATCACTACGAACGCGCTTTCGCGTCAACTTAAAAGGGCCTCCCCTATGCTCGTCTATCTCAACGGCAAATTTCTCCCGCGCGAGCAGGCCATGATCTCCGTCAATGATCGCGGCTTTCTCTTCGGCGACAGCTTGTATGAAGTCATCCGCGGCTATCGCGGCCTGCTCTTCGAAGCGCAAGCGCATTTGCAAAGATTGCAAAACGGCTTGCACGCTCTACGCCTGCGCGTCGCGGAATTTGATCGCCTCGCGGAAATTGCGCAACACTTGCTCGCCACGAATGATTTATTGCAAGAAGACACGACGATCTATTTTCAAATCACGCGCGGCGCGCCCTTTCCGCGCAAGCATGCGTTTCCCGCAGAAGACACGCCGCCTACGGTTTACGTTACTGCCAATAAGCTCGCGTTCAATCCCGCATATTTGGAGCACGGCGTCGCCGTCATCACCGTGCCTGACGTGCGCTGGAATCGCTGCGATCTCAAAACCACGAACTTGCTCGCCAACGTTTTGGCGAATCAGCAAGCGCACGAAGCCGAAGCCTATGAAGCGCTCTTCGTGCGCGAAGGCTTCGTCACCGAGGGCAGCCATAGCAACTTTTTTGCGGTAGCAAATGGAACGTTGCACACGCATCCCATTAGCCCTGCGATTCTGCCCGGCATCACGCGGCAAGTCGTGCTCAAACTTTGCCACGAGTTGCAGCTCCACGTGGAAGAGACGCCGCTGGCCGCAACGCAATTGCCGGAAGCGAGTGAAGCCTTTCTTTCGCTCACTTCCGCAGAAGTTTTGCCGGTGATTAAAGTGGATGATAAAAAAATCAGCGAGGGAAAACCCGGAGAGATCACGCAGCGTTTGCAACGCGCGTTTGGAGAATATGTGAAAGCCTTGCGAAAGTATTAAACCTTCGCAAGGCTAAAAGCATTACGGCTTGCTGCCCACCAAAATGATGTTCCCGCCCACTTGATACCTCTCATGCGAATCCGGGTTCGTGATCTTGCCGTTCGCATAAAAGCCGACCGAGCCGGAAGAAAAATGTTTGGCTGTTGCTTCCAGCGTGCCCCACACGCGGCCGTCGGAAGTTTTGATTTCAACGATCAAAAGATCGGGAGCATTGGGATCCGTTTTTTTCGGTTGTGGTGCGTCTGCCATTGGCATCTTTCCTTTCGTTTAATTTTTACTTTTTCTTTGCCAGCGCCGCGCGCGTTGCACGAGATAGCGTTGATGTAAACTCGTAAGCTTCCGGCTGCGCGAGTGGGCCAGCCAACTCAGGAATTGCTCTTCATCCTTAAACAAAAACTTTTCCGCCGGCCCGGAATTATAACGCGGGCACTCGGCCTGTTTATAATCCTGGCACAGCTTGGGCCGATGCGCATACCAGCCGCAGCGTCCGCCCTCCTCCAACTTCTTGCACGGCGTGTTGAACTGCACATACCATTTGTCTGCGTCATCCACCCACACCCACACGTTTTGATGAATCAAATACCAGATGATGTTATCCACGTCCTTCAGCGTTGTGGGGCGATCAATCTCCAAGCTGATATACTCGCAGCATTCCGTGCAGCCGGAGCACAGCGTCCAATTCTCGGCCGCGCTCGTTTGCGTTTTGTGCAGCAGTTCGCTTTTAGCAGTGAGGGGATAAACGGTCACAAGGTTTCGCGGGTTTGGTGCGCATGCTTTCTTATTAAACGGGCGGCAATGTCTCAAACATTTCGTTGAGATGCAAGCGCTTCCTCGGTTGCTGTCATTCAGGAAGAATCTTTTTAAGCGCTCGCCAGTCTCTCCAGCACGTAAAAAGATTCCTGCGAATGCCAGGTAAAAAAAGATGCAAGTCGTACCCTAGTTCGCGCTCGATTAGTTATCCGCGCCGTGCGTCCAATCCGCCCAACCCACATTCTTGCCCGGCGCGCACGGCGTCTTCGCCGGAAACTGCGTGCGATAAAAATGATTGACCACATGCACCTGCCACGCATCATCGCCGCTTGCCGGAAATTTCGCTTCAGCATAGAGCCAAACAAACGCGCGCAGCAAAGCGCGATCGCCCCATTCCCACACGTCAAAGCCCGCGCGATGCAGAATCACCGCTTGCGCGAGCGCGCCTTGCAACGCTTCATAAACATAATTCTCGTGCGGCGGCGGCCAAGTGAATGCGCCCGCGCGACGCAACTCTTCCGGTAACGCGCCATCGAGTGAATGTTCTCCGCGCTGCGCGCCTTTCGCGTTGACGCCAACGGGCCGGATGGAATCAGCTTGCCACATCATCTTGCCAAACTTAAAACCCGCGTAAGCCGCTCTTTCTCCCAACCAACCGCGAAACACTTGTGCGCAACGTTGCAGCTCGGCTTCGTCGTTGAGATAAGCCGCAACCGCAGCGCGGCTCGCGCCCGCGTGCGTGCCCCAATTGTTCGCGCGCTGCTCGTGCGTGGAAATCAGCGTGCGCTCTTTGAATGAAACGGAGCGCAGCGCCTTGAGCTTCGCGCGGAATTGCTTATCTAGTTCCGGCGCATGATTTCGTAAGTCGATCAAGTCCGCGGCAATCACATACGCGATCAACTCGCGGCCGAGCGCGAGCGTGCGCGCGTCAGTTGGAGCTTGCGTTGCAATCAGCACACGCAGCGCCGCAACAACTTCACTGCGGTACTTCTCTTCTTTCAATCGCGCAAACACCAATGCCTTTGCCAGCATGAGCACGTTGGCCGAGTCCTCTTGCTCGAATAGATTCGGAGTCTGCGTCGGCTGATTTGCTGCGCGCAAAAGATTTTCCCACGCCGCGCCGGAAATCGGCAGCCGCGCAATTTCATCCGCGCCGATCCAAATGCCTTTGTGTGTGAGAGAATCATTCTGGAAATGTATGTTTGAATAACGAAGGACACCCCCCTCAAAGAGGGAATCTTGCACGCAGATATTCCCCCCTTGAGGGGGGTGTTCTTGATCTCGTGTAAAAGGTTCAGTATGTGATACTCCTCTTTGCAATGTCATCCTGGAAGGAACTTCCCTCGTACTTGGCCCTCTTCCCAGTGCGAGGAAAGGTTCTTCCAGAATGACATTCTGAGGGAAATTATAAACCAAGCCGCAACGAGCAATGCAGCCTAGCATCCAAACAAGCACAAAGCGAGTCATAACGCGAGCGCGGAAGATTTGCGGTGAGAGGATTCATGCGCGGCGGAAAAAGCAGGTTTTCCTTCTACGCTAGTTGGCATTTGCGCCGCGACAATCCATTGCAAAAGCAGCTTGGTGTTCTCCTGGAGATTGTACTCGCGCAAAACTTTTTCGCGACCGGCTTGCCCCATACGCAGACGCAGCGCGCGATCGTCGTGCAATTGCGCTAATGCCGCAGCCAAACTCTTGGCATTGCCCGGCGGCAAGAGAATGCCCGTGCGACCGTTCTCCACTAACTCCGGAATGCCGGAGAGTTGGCTCGAAATCACGGGCAGGCCGCAAGCCATTGCTTCCATCAACACGACCGGCACGCCTTCGCGCTTGCCTTCCGCGGTCGGCACGCTGGCGAGCACTTTCACGTCCGCGGCAGTGAGCATGCGCACCACCTCGTTGCGCTTCATGCTCCCATGCACGATAACTCGCTCTTTCAAATTCGCGGCTGCAATTTGCGCCGTAATCGCAGCACGGCGCGGTCCGTCACCGATTAAATCACAAACAAACTCGACGCCGCGTTCGTGCAAGAGGCGACACGCTTCAACCAAATGTTTGTGGCCTTTCACTTCCTCAAAAGAAGCGACGCAAATGATGCGCAGCTTGTCGTTGCTCGCCGTTTTTTCTTTCGGCAGAAAAACTTCCGGGTCGATGCCGCAATGCAGGATTCGGGTCTTCATCTTCGCCGGCTCGTCGCACGCGCTGTGCAGCACTTCCAAATTAAATTTGGAAACCGTCAGTGCAAAGGCCGAGGTCGCGACTTTTTTGCCGAGCATCGTGCGATTCTTGTGCAAGTCCGAGCCGTGCGCGATGAAGCTATACGGAATGCCGGTGAGGCGGTGAATGATGAACGCCACGAGCGTGGGATGATTGCAAAAGTGCGCATGCACATGCGCGACGCCTTGTTGCTTCATCTTATGAGCAAACGCGACGGCTTTGGGCCAATACGCGAGCGCGCCGAAAAAGAAATTGCGATAACCGATCGTGCCGAACAACGCTTCGCACAACGCGCCGAAATAACGCAGCGGCCGCGTCAGCATGAAATAGAGATTCGCGCGGATGATGAACCACGAAAGGAACGGAAGAAAGTGCGCGCGTGCGCAGATCTTTTCCGCCTCCGGATGCATGACCGGTTGCCGTTCGCGCAAGAGCGGATAAACTTCCACCGTCGCGCCGAGCTTTTCCATTTCCAAAATTTCAAAGAGTATGAAGGTCTCGGAAATTTTCGGAAAGCGCGACATGATATAAGCGAGCTTCGGCGGTTGGTTCGTGGTGTGTTGTGCTTTAGTTTTCGCGGTGTTCATGTGTACTAGATTTTTTTTGTTGGGTCTCTGCTCCAGCAACGTGTCTTCTTCGTTTGCTCCTCTGACCGGCTCTCTTCGAGCGAGGCGTCTCAAAGCCTAGCTAGGCCTCGCGTCACCGCAGTGATTGATGTTCGCAGTAGCGCCTTCATGCGCAAATGGCACTGCATCATTTGCGCCTAATGAGTTTTGACTTTCAAATTCGGTAATCCCACTCCATGAGTTGTCATTCAGCAGGAATCTTTTTACTCGCTGGCGATACTGCCAGTGCTTAAAAGGATTCCTGCTGAATGACACGATACGAGGGCACGTACTTGATTGCCGATTTTGATCGTTAAATTTCATAAGGCGCTACTACGAGCGTGAACTTAGCGATGCCGCCACGCATCAACGTGCGCGGCCCACTTCATCAAACGTATGCGCAGAAGCGCGGGCGAAGTGCGGCGCGTGATATTCGTGCGGCGCAAACGCAACGGATCGACGCGGCGCAAATCATTTTGTCCGTCCAAAGTCGTGAACGCCAAGCGATAGCCTTCTTCGCGCAAGAGCGCGACGACCGCGTCATCATGGCCGCCGCTGGGATAGCAAAAAATCGGCAGCGTCTTCCCCGCCTCGCGCTGCAGATCTTCCTGCGCTTGTTTGATCTCCACGCGAACTTGCTCCGCCGAGAGCTGCGTCATAATCGGATGTGTGACGGTATGCGCGCCCAGCGTCACGCCTTCGCGTTGCAGTTCGCGCAGTTCATTCCAACTCAGCACGCTTTTGCGCGCGACAACTTGGCTATCTAAGTGCGCACAAACCTCCTCGACAAATTGCAGGGCGGCAGCATGCGGCAAACTCTTCACGTAGTTCTGCGCGCGCTTTAAACTCTCGTGCAAGGCTGGTGGAGAGTGCAGCTCCAACAGGCCCACGGGAGGAAGCTCGAGCTTCTTCTGCGCGGATTGGCAAAACGCGCGATACAAACGATCCCACCAAAACGCGCGCTCGGGATGATCGGGATAGCCCGTTGGCACAAACAAAGTCGCGGGCAGTTTCTCGCGGCGCAGAATGGGCCACGCGATTTCGCCGAAGTCACAATAGGCATCGTCGAACGTGAGCAACACCGCGGCCGCGGGCAATTTCTTTTGTGCAGCAAAAGCGTCGAGCACTTCTTCCATAGTTACGACGCGATACTTGCGCGCGAGCAAACGCATCTGCGCCGCGAACACTTCCGGCGTGGCGCTGATCATGCGCGGGTTGAGGTCGGGCGTGTCTTCCGCGCGCGCAACGCGGTGATAGGTTAAGATGCGGAGCATGATATTCTGTGATGCCGAATTTATGAAAAAAAGAAGCATTGCAAATTTTCAATTGCAAATTTTCAATTTAGAATTTGAACTGCTCTTGATTTAAGAAAGAGCCGTGCTACCAAAATAATTCCCGCCGCTGCGCGAGCGCATAGCGCCACAGCGCGTAGTAGCGATTGCCGCGCAGCCACTTTAAGGTTTCGTGATCAAGGCCCGCATGCGTTTCGCGCTGATCGGACAAGCGCGCGACCAAGCCGATGAGGTAGCGCGTCCAACACAACAGGAACAGCGGCGTCAGCGTAATCGCGGGCAAACGCACATGCTCGGCATAACGCGCGACATAATCCTTGGCCCACGCTTGCGGCCCGAAAAAAGCTTCTTGAAACGCGGCGAGATATTCCGGGTTCTTGGCCGCGCCGCGCCGCGCAAAAGCGATATAGGTTAAAAAGAAAAACAGATCGACGCCGGGCAAACCGTTCGGCTCCGCCAATTCCCAATCCACCACATGCGCGCGGCCTTCCGCGGAAAACAAAATATTCGGATGGCTCAAGTCTTCATGCGAGAGCACGAGCGGCAGTGCTTGTCCGCGCAGCGGCTCGGCCAATGCTAAAATTTCTTCCAACCAACCCAGCTCTTCGGCCATGGGCGGCAAAAGATTTTGAAAATCGCGAATGGGGTTTTCAATCAACGTCGCAAACCAGTCGCGCGCTTCCGCGCTCGCATGCGTTGTGGCGGAATGAAAATCCAAGAGCCACGCGAGTCCGGCTTCGACGCATTGCTTGGGCCGGCGTTGCACGAGCGCGGGTTTCATCGGCGCGCCGCGCAATGCGGTTTCAATGAGTAATTTGTGGCCGTGATATTCTTCATAAGCAATCACGCGCGGAATGGAATCAAAGCCGTTTGCGCGCGCCGCATAGGCCAAGCGCAGATTGCTCGCTTCACGATCTAGGCGCGCATGATCGCCGGGCAAGCGCGGCACTTTGGCAACGAGCACGGGCGCGCTCCCCTCCTGCCCCAACACAAAAAAAATGACATGGCTCGAAGCGCGAAAGCGCGGCGTAGCGAGCACGCAAGAAAGCCGCGCCGAATCTGCGAGGGATTCGAGCGCGAGACGTTGCCAGTTTTGGGTGAGGTAGTGAAGGACGGTGTTCATGCGATCTTCTTCTTTTGTCATTCAGAAGGAATCTTTTTCAGTTCTGGAGAGTGAGGCCAGTGCTCAAAAAGATTCCTGCTGAATGACAGGGTTTAGATGCAATACCGTTCATTTAAGCGATCTTCCGTAGTCCCGGCCCCTTGTGGGCCGATGGTTCTGCACACGTTACAGTACCCCACAAGGGGGTAGGACTACTAAGTGAACGGTATTGGGTCTAGCTGATGAGCAATGCTTCAGCTTCAGCCTTTACGCGCCACAAGACTCACGCATTGCAGCAAGCGCGCGAGCCAGGCTTGTTTCATGAGCGAGCGGCCCGTGGCGAATTTAAGCCGGCTCACCAAATCTTCCGCGCGGCGATTGAAGACAAAGTCCATCGCGCCCGCGTCGTGCAACGGAATGATTTGCACCGCGGCCTCAAACGTAGGACGATGCCAATGCGCCTTGATTTCGACGCAACCCAAACGCGCCAGCGCGTCTTGCCAATCAGCAATCTTCGGCAAACTCAAAGCGCGTGTCGGCAGTTTGTCCGCGCGCCGCCAATCCCAGGCGCGCTGCACTTCCGCATAGACATAGCCTCCGGGCGCGAGCGCCAAAACCGCGGCTTCTAGCTGCGCGAAAGTCGGCTCGGCTAAAACCACAAGATCAAAGCGCGCGGCGTGCGGCGCGGGCGCGGCCTCTTCCGGCGCAAAGAGCGACAAGGTTTCACTGAAGTGTTGCAGCGCTTGCGCGAGCGAATTTTGCGCGGCGCCAAAGTAAGCAACGCGCCGCAGGCTTGGCTCCGGCAAAAGAAAGCGCCAATCCAAACGCCGCGAGAGTTGCAGCGCGCTATCGGAGCGGGGGAGAATTTTCATGCGGCGAGTTTTCTCCCATGCGTTTCCGCTTGCAGCAAGCTCTCCATACATTTGCGATAAAAACGATGCAGGAGTTTGCGCCGCAGCTTGGTCACGCGCGCGTGCAAGCCGGAGTCGAGTTGTTGCATGCGATGCAAATTGGCCGACCACTTGAGCAGCAAAATTTTAATTTTGAACAACCGAATCGTTTCCCACGGAATCGGTTCGCGTTCAAAATAGCCCGTTAAAAATTCCTGCTCGTAACGCAACAAGGCGGCGCTGCCGAATGCGAGGCCTTGACTGAGCACTTGCGGCCAAGTCGTGACTAGGCCGATGAGAAAATACGCGAGGTCCTCATAAATCGGCATGAGCCATTTGGCCTGCGTATCGATGGCGCGCACGCGCTGCTGGGGGCCGATGAGCAAATTGCGCAGCGCATAATCGCCGTGCGTGAGGCCCAGCGGCAATTGCTCCGGCAAGATGCCGCGCGCGGAGCCGCTGGCCGCTTGCGCCAAGCGTTCGAAGAACTCGCGCTCACGCAGCGCAGCCGCGAGCAAGCCGGTGAATTTTTCAATCGCTAGAAAATAATCTTGCGCTTGGGTGTCGCGCTCGGTCGCGGATTCGCGTCGCGCCATGGCGTGAAACGCGCGCAGCCAACTGCCGGCATGGCGAAAGCATTTATAAAGGTCGCCGGGATTGGCCCACGGCTGCAAACGGCTCGACTTCGCAAACAACAAACGCAGGCTCGGCTCTTGCACTTCTTCCATGACCACCGCGGAATGCTCCGCGATAAAATCCAGCGGGCGAATCGCAGCAAAGCGCGGATCCTGCATCGTGTTGAAGTATTCATGAATCGCCGCGAGCGCTTCGTATTCAATGCGGAATTTGGTCGCAGGCTCGGTGATCGCGGAGATTTGCGCGGGCGCTTCGGCGAGCGGCGGCGTTTTCACGACCACGCGCTGCCTGCTCTCGCCGTCGGTCAAAGTGAAATGATAAAGCGTTGATGACCGATGCGGCGAAATCTGCATGAGCCGCACTTGCAAAGCAGCGCGCGCCCACTGCGCATAATACTTTTGCGCATGATTTTGTAAATGCTCTTGCAGCGCAAGCGCGCGTTCGTCAGGCATGACTACACTTCGTTAATCGGGCTTTCGGGATTTTCCGCCGCCGCCACTGCCGGTGTTTCCGGTTGCGCGGCTGCGAGGTTTTGCTCCCGCTCCATGGCCTTGTTCAAAATCTGCAACGCCGCGCCGGCGAGCGCGAGCAAGAACCAATAATAGCGCTGATAAGATAAATGCAAAAACAGCGCGGTGCCCAAATAGCAAACGAGGCTGAGGCCGAACGCCGTCGCCAAATTCGCGAGCGCGGTTGAGCGCCAACGAAAAAATTGCCGCGCGCGCCACAGCCGCCAAAGAATGAAGAGCACGATCGCCATGAACGCAAAGAAGCCGAGCAAACCCGTGTTCGCGGCTTGTTCAAGATACATGTTGTGCGCGCGCCGCGCGCCGCGCAGATACTTCGTGCCCACGGCATTGCCGTAGGGCAGCACATAAAATTTTGAGAAATGCGCCGGGCCAACGCCGACGAGCGGATAATCCGCGAAGACGTACAACGCCGCGAGATTTTGCGCGAAACGTCCGCGCAAGGATCCGTCGAGCGCGCGCGTGTCGCTGCTCGCGGTTTGCAGCTTTGCAATGTCCAACAATCCGACCACGCGATTGACGTAATCGGGCAATGCAAGCGCAACCACCAATACGAGCGCGAAACCTCCGGCTAAGGCATGCCGCGGCCGAATATAGCCGAGGCAAACAATGAGAAAAAAAACGAGGCCGAGCGCGAGAAACGTGCCGCGTGAATAAGTGAGCAACACGCCGCTAAACGTCAAACCTGTGCCGAGGAGCGCGAGCCATTTGCGCCGCGGCGCGCGTTCGGTCATAAACAGATACAGCCCAATCGGCAACACTACGACCATAAGTTGCGCGTAACGATTTTGCTCGCCCACCGGGCCCTCCGCGCGTTTGGCGCCAGAGTACTCTTCATAATCCAATTCGTCGAAGTCGATCGTTTTCTTGCGCTGCGCGAAGCCCCAATAGTTTTTGTCGTACGTGTTGCTCAATTCTTGAAAGATGGTCAACGCACCGAGCAAGCTGCACACGAACACGAGCGCCCAAAACACGCGCTGCAGCATGGTGAGACTGCGGATCACGTTCAGCACGAGAAAATAAAGCACGAGGCCTTCGAGAAAATAATTGCCGATCTCATTCAAGCCGAGCAAGACATCTTTAGCGGATAGCGTGGCGAGAATCAATGTCACAAGATAAATAAACATGAGCAGCAGCACGCGATCAAACACGAGGCCCTCGCGCCGCACGAAGACGTAATACGCGAGCGGCAGGCCGAGCAACAGCGGCGCGGCCGCGGCCACGATTTGCGGCACGCCGTGAAATTGATACGCGAGCACCGCGGCGTTGCTATAAAACACGCCGACAAACACCAACGTGGCCAACTCCGGATTTTTGTACAAATAAATCCCGCCGAGTAATGCCAGCATGCCGCCGATGACGATGATGATCTGCTCCTGCCACGCGGCAAACACGGTAATTGCGAGAAGCAATACCAGCCCGAGAGCGAAGAAGATTTTTTTGCCAGGGTTTTGAGGAGTAATCATAGTGACCGCCAATCTCGTTTACGCGCGCCGGTCTTCATTCTGTCATTCAAAAGGAATCCTTTTGAGCGCTGGGATTGCATTCCGGCACTGAAAAAGATTCCTTCTGAATGACAGTTTTTAGGGGCGTGAATGAATCTGAAAATCCAAAAAGAGAACTTTAACCCAACAACGCTTGCAACGCGGGCGTTTGATGCTGCGCGATGCAAAGCTTAAGCAAGTTGAAATAATGCCCGTGCTGCAACTCTGCGCCGGTTAAGCGCGTGGACTCTTTCAACGCGCGATGCATCCAGCACGTATAAAATAGCGGCCCGACAAGGCGGCGTTCCAACCCGAGGGCCTTGCAATAAGCTTCCACGGTTTCAATCAAAAGCGCGCCGACTTCGGAAGGCTCGATAAAATTCTTCGTGAAGGCTTGGAGCGTGTCGCGAATGCCCGCGCGGCGCGCGCACCAATTGCCGAAGGAGCGCATGAAATAAAACATGTCCCACAGCGGCACGCCGTGCGGCTCGCCCGCTTCCCAATCAATCACGATGAGCTTGCCTTCGGGCGAAACCAACATATTCCACGTGCCGGGGTCGCCGTGCTGAAACACGAGCGGAAACGTTTGCGCGCTGCCCGCGAGCGTTTTTATTTGGTTAGATAAAAACTCGGCTTCGCGTTGCGCAAACGGATAGTTTGCAGCGAACCTTTGCAATAACATTTCCAGCCCGTCGCGCGCTTGCGCGGCCGCGTCTTTTTTTGCCGAGCTTGTCGCCAATTGTGTTATCCACGCGAGCGCCTGCTTTGCGACCGGACAATGCACGGTGCCCAGCGTGCGGCTGCGAAACGGTTCGCCGTGAACCGCTTTTTGCCCGACGACGACCAAGCCCGCATGCCGGCCGAAGAACAACGGTTGTGGAAAAGTTTCGCGCGCGACGTGGCGTTGTTGCTCGAGCAATGCGAGCACGCGATACTCATTCTCCAGGCGCGCATTGAACTCCGAAGCGCGCGTCATCTTGATCACAATTTCGGGCTTGGCTGCGCGCGGCTTGAAAGCATAGAAGATCGTTTTGTTCGAATTGTATTTCCCGCGCGCGGAAAGTCCGAGGCGATAGCCGCTGAGATCAAGGCTGTGTGCGCGCGCGATTTCGCTGATATACTGCGGCGCGGAATGAACGTGCTCCTTGCGCGAGGACCGTTGCAGCAGCACCGCGCGCCGCGGCATGAGGCGCGAGAACAAGCGCGAATAGCTCAACCACGTGCCCACTCTGCTCGCCGCGCGCTTCTTGAACGATTGCCCGAAGAGCACGTGCCTGAGCAAATAGCGCGTCATCAACTCGTCGTTAAGCGGAAACGCGGTGCGCAACTCGCCGCGCAACGGCGTGAGCCAAAACAATCGCGCGCGCTTGAATCCGTCTTCGCGCAAACGTTGCAGCACGCGGCGCACGTGCAAACGCGGCCCGAGCGCATTGCTCTCAAAATACACCGTGCCTTCCGGCGCGAGCAAACGGTCGAACTCTTCGTGCAAGCCTGGACAATGCTGCACCAATGCCAAGCCGTTCTTGCTCGCGAGCAAAATCAAATCGAGCGATTTGTCCTCGAGCGGCAGACGTTTGAAGTCGGGCACATGAATCATGCGCAACTGCGAGTCGCCTTGCCGTTCGAGTTTTTGCCGCGCAGTTTCGAGCTTGCCGGCATTGGTCGAAATCACCGTGAGATTCTTGCAATGCTGGGAGAGCACGTTGAGCGTGGCAATGGCTGGAACTTCCAAGCATAAAATATTTTCAAGCTGCAAGCTTGGCAGCAAGAAACGCCACGGCGCGCAGGCCAAGCCATCGGTGAGATTCGTGCCGGGCACGAAGTCGGTTTTGAGTGTGGTTTCGAGCATCACTTTAAAAATTTCCCCACAAGCGGGAGCTTCAAGAGTTCCGGAAAATTTTCCTTCACGTGCAATTTGGTTTTGCTCACCCACAGCACGAACAGCGAAACGATCACGCACAGGGCCACGGCAACATAAAGATGCACGTCGAAAAGCTCCTGCACGGCAAACAAGCCGAGCGAGCTGCCGGCAATGAGCGCATAAAACGACAGATACTTTTTATCGAACAAACTCAAACCGGAAGCGAAACGCAGGCCCGCTTGTTTCAGAATGTTGTGAATGATCATCGTGCCTGCGGTGCCGCAAGCAGCGCCCAACGCGCCGTATTTGGGAATGAGCACGAGATTGAGCAGAACGTTGGCAAGCGCGGCAGCAAGATTGATGTTCACGATGAAGCGCAGCTTGCCGATGACTTTGAGCGTCAAACCATTAAAGCCAAGCGCGGCGCTGAAATAATACCCGAGCGAGAGCAAGGCGAGAATCAAACCCGAGCGCGCATAACGTTCGCCGTAAAGAAACACCGTGAGCGGATCGGCAATGGAAAACGTGAGCACGAACACGGGAAACGAGAGCACTGCGAGCCACACCGCGGTGCGCCAATACAGCTCGTTGATGCCCGCAAAATCTTTTTGCGCGAACAAGCGCGAGGCCGTGGGCGTGAAGAGCATGGAGAAACTCGTCATCACGATGCTGTTCAACTTCGCCGCGGGCAACACCACGCGATAGAACGCCACTTCTTCCGGCCCGTGAAAATAGCCGAGCAACAACGCGTCCGCAGAGTGAATCACAATCGAAACCAAATCCGACGTCATCATCGGAATCGTGAACGCGAAAATTTCTCGAAACGGCAGATCCAATTGGCCCGCGCGAAATTTCTCCATCAAGCCTTCGTTATAAAGCAGGCGCACGAACAGCCAAACATAAATGAGCACGCCGAGCACGCTCGAAGCGAGATAGCCATACGCGAGAAACACCGCGTCGCTCTTGAGCAAAATCAGCAGCAGCACGACCGAGAATTTCAGCATCGGCCCAAGCACGTGTTTGCGAAAGAAGATGGCTTTCGGATTGGCAAAGCTCGCAAACAGTCCGACCATCAAACCGTCGAACGCTTCGACCGGCATGAGGAAGATGAGAATATAGAGCAGCGCGAAAGACTGCTCCGTGCCCTCGGCCATAAGCTTGGCGAGCAAATCGGGCGCGGCGAAGAACGCGCCGATCAACAGCAGACTCGTGAAGGCGATGGAGCCGAACACGAGCACAATGGTGCCGAAGAGCTTCGCGTACTCTTCATTTTCATGATAAATGGGAATAAAGCGCGTGATGGCGCGATCCAAGCCGAGCACGGCAAAGCCCTGGCAGAAGGCGACCACCGAAAGCGCATAAGCCCATGCGCCGAAATCCGTGGTGGAAAGATGGCGCACGAGCAACACCTGCGCGGCGAAGTTGATGCCCACGGAGAGCATGCGCCCGCCGAGCAACAGGCTCGACCCGCGCAATTGCTTGCGCGTGGGATCTTTCGACTTGGCCTTTTTCGGTTTGAGATTTTCGGAGACGACGGATTCCATTAAGGCCTTTTTATGAAAAGACGAGCACCTCAACGATGTCATTCAGCAGGAATCTTTTTCAGCCGTGGTATAAATCTCCAACACTGAAAAAGATTCCTGCTGAAGACAGGTTGATTGAGGCGCTTGCCGAAGTTGAAAATCATTCTCTAGAGCGAAGAATATCTAAAGGCAGCACTATGAACGTTGTGCGTATTTTTCCCAAATCAACGCGACCACTGCGCGGCGCACTTCTTCCGCGCTCATCATCGCATCCACCGCGCGCATTTGCGGCACTTGCTTTTGCAACGCGAGATAAGCCTGGCGCTGCTGTTCGAGCCATTCGGGCGAGTGCTCGCCTTTGCGGCGAAACAACAACTCGCCGGGCGCATCG
>CAYNDW010000076.1:0-14326 GCA_964395375.1 uncultured Cytophagia bacterium | reverse complement strand
GCTTCTGTGCCTGCGCGAATTTTCCCGCCTGCATTTTGTAGAAATAAACACCGGCGCTCACGCTGCGGCCAACCGCGTCGCGACCATCCCAACGCAACTCGTGTTTGCCCGCGGCAACTTGGCCGGCGAGCAGCGTGCGCACTTTCCTTCCCGTCACATCGAAAATCGCAATCTCAACTTGCGTTGCTTGCGGCAGATGATAAACAATCGCGGTTTGCGCGCCGCGCGTTTGCGCGAACGGATTGGGAAAACTCGGCAGCAGGGCAAAAGACGAGGGCAATTGCTCCGGCGCATTCGGCTCGGCAACATTCGTGAACGTTCCCAGGGCTGCGAGCAAATCCGCTTTGCCATAGCCCCAGATATTGTTCGGCGCGGCGCCCGTGAAATTATCCGTGCCCGCGGTGGTAATGAGCGCTTTGCGAAGTTGATCCGCGTCGAGCGCATTGTTGCGCTGCAACATGAGGGCAACGCCGCCGGCAATCAGCGGCGCGGCGAAGCTGGTTCCGTTGCCGATAGCGTGACGGTTATCGTACAGAATAAATCCGTTGGGGTATTGTGTGGTGCCTTTCCAAATACTATTCGTTCCGCTCGGCGGCGCGTCTGCGGAATAGGTTGAGCCGATCATTTGTCCCGGCGCGCAAACGTCGGGTTTCACGCGGCCATCGCGCGTCGGGCCGGGGTTGGAAAAATCTGAAGCGGCACCGACCACGAGTGATGCAATCGTCAAATCGAGGCCGTCCAGATGCTTCCAAGTTTTTTTACTCACCCACGAGCCGACGGCAATAACATTTTTCGCCGTGGCCGGAATGGCAACGAGGCGCGTGAAATCAAAACCGGAAGTCAATTCGGCGTTCATCGTGGTATTGTAGAGCCACAAATCATATCGCCCGGAAGCGCCGGTGATGGTCAATTTCCATGTTCCACTTTTCGGGATATTCGCGGAGTTGTCGAAAACTTGAATGACGACTTGCTTGTCGTTGTTCAACGGATTCTTTCCCGCGGAAGCATTGTCGATAACCACCGCGCCGTCGGCGCGATCCACGCCGATCTTGCTGCCGCTCGCGACCGGACCATACACCACGTTGGAAGGGCTGGTGAGTTGAAACGAAAGATTCGCAGCTCCGGCATACCACGCTTCGAACAGCACATAATCATTCTGCGTGCCGGCGTTCGCGGTATACGTTGGAACATTGAACTCCACGTTCACGGCGCTGCCGCTCATCGTTCCGCCCGCATGAATTTTGTTGTCGCCATCATTGCCCGCGGCTACAACCACGGCTTTGCCTTTTTTGCCGGCGCCCACAAAACTATCGAGGGCCTGTTCTTGCAAGCTCGTGCCGTCGTGCGCGCCTTCGTGTCCGCCCAAGCTGAGATTGACCACATACGGCTTATTCAAAACTTTCGCGAGGCTGTCGACAAACGCGAGCGCGTTGATGATTTCGATATCGGGAATGTTGCCCAAGTCGCCGCGCGAGGATTTTATAAAAATGATGTCGGCCTCGGTCGCAACTCCGGCGTAAGTTCCCGCCGGAATATTATTGCTCGTGCCGCGACCATTGCCCGCGGCGCTGCCGGTGACGTGCGTGCCGTGACCGTTGCGATCGGCTTCCTTCACCGTGCCGGTGTTGTTGAGCGCCGCGTTGATTTGCGCTTCGGTATATAACGTTCCGCCGTATGGGCCGGCGCCGTCCAAATCGCCGTCGCCATTAGTATCGCCGGGATCGCTGAAATCGAGGAGGTATTTAATGCGCGTTTGGCCGGTGGCTTTACGAAAGTCATCGTGCCGCCAATCGATGCCCGAATCGATGCAGCCGAAGATCACATTCTTGCCCGTCACATTATATTGCTGGCGCGCAGCCGTGGCCTGCGTTTGCGCGACGCCGACGTCGTTGAAGAGGCGATAGGATTGCGAAGCCGCGATATAATGCACGTCATTGCGCTCGGCAATCGCGGCAAGCCGCGCAAGCGGAACCGTCGCGCTGACAATATCGCCGGCCATGCTCATAACGCGCGCGCCGTTCGCTTGCAATGCTTCGCGGCCAGCCGTGGTTTGAATGAGTACGCGCACGAACGCGTTGCTCCCTTGTTCAACGAGCGCGGCGTTTTTCCGCAATGCGGTTTGGGAAAAATTAGGAGCCGCGAGCACGGCCCGCAACTTGGGATCGAGCTTGCGGCCGGCTTCGACACTCAGTTCGCCCGCTAACGCCACGGCGGCGAAAGCCGAAGCCAGCGCCACCAACACCGTTGTGAAAATATTTCCACGCATGCGCAAATCTCCTTTGAGCTAATTTCCTGGCGATGATATTTTGCGTTCTTTTGAAAGTTCGAGGTAAATTACGTAATCTAATTTCGCCACTTGCGTAACTGCTTGTGCTGGTAGTGTGGCGGTGATGATCGCGCCCGCTTCGGCTTGCAGCCGAACGCCTAAGTTTGCGAGTTGTCGTTTTTGTTCGGCAGAAAGCGGCGCGGCGCATTTGAGCAGCACAGACAAACCCTGCGCACTCTGAGTTTGCGCCGGCTCAGTTTCCAAAACCTCACGTAAGCTAGGATCGAGTTTGTTTTCCCATGCTTGTGAGCGTGCGCCGTTTTGTGTGGCACAGGAGATGAGAATCGCCTGCACGAGCAAACATGTGAGCAAAGGTTTGAACATAGGCTTTCATCCAAAAGGACAAAGTTCATGCCGGTGAGAATTTTTGAGGGAGGAAAGAAAAGCGTGTTTATAGTGTGAGCCGACTTCGAGCGCTCTGAAAACAGCAAATGGCGCCGAACTTCGCATCAAGCGTGCGATAAGATAGTTCAGCTTTTTCGACTATGAGATGCTTTTGTTCGACGTTTTACGTTGAGGCGACGTTTCTTCATTCGTATGGACTTTTCTAATGCCAACAAACTTTTGACAGTACTCACGGAGTCGGCGCTAATAACGGTTCTTAAAATACTTTCGAGCCGCCACGGTTCATCTATGGCTTTAACGATGCGCGCCGTAGCACGATTGGATATGCCAAAGCGCACGTCCAAAGCATTGATGATATTCTCTTGAAGAACTTCGGCGGTTGCTTCGTCCCGCCCTTCTAGCCATCCTCTTTTCCAGCCCGCAATATAGCTTTCGAACGCCCTTATTTTAATACGATCCCCGAAAAAAGGCACTTGCTCCCAATGATCAAGTGTGTTCTTTATTGGCATGGTTCGCCTCACATTTCTTTTGCTAGTTTCCTTGCCGTTTCCGTCGCGCATGAGCTTTTTGGGACAAATGCTTTTCCGCTGCCAAAATTTTTTGGACCGCCGCAAGCGAATCGGCATTCAGAATGCGGTTGAAAACCGCTTCTAGTTTCCTAGGTTCTTCAATGGCATTGAGGGCGCGTTCAAACTGGCCATTCACGTTGCCAAATCGCATACGTAAAACCGCGGTGATGTTATGGCGCGCGACGTTCAATCCTTTTTCAAGGCCCTTTTCGATGCCCTTTTCGATGCCCTCTTCGATGCCCTCTTCGATGCCTACCTCGCGGCCTTTTTGCCAACTCTCTTTGGCGCGTCGCTTAACGTGCTCGCCAAAAATCGGTACTTGATCCCAATGTTCGTTCATGTTTTTGTCCTCGAAAAAGTGCATGAGAAACTTTGTGCTGAAATATTTTTGGGCAAACGCCATGGTATAAAACTTCAACTCCGCGCGGCGCTTAGGGTCCGGCACCTGTGCAAGCAACTCGCGCTGGCGTTGCAAAAGCTGTTGATCAACGGTCGGAGAAATTTCAGCCAACAGCGGCACGAGCGCCAAGTACTCTTTTTGACCCGCAAGAATCGCCTCCCGCAACTCCCACAGTTTGACCACCGCAAGTTGGTGCCGATTCAAAGCAAACCCGAACGGCGCAACTTCGTAATCGCCCAAAGCCTGCGGGTTGCGCGACGGCGGCTTGAGCACGAATAAAACCGTCACCACCTCGCATCTATACTTTAATGTCAACGCGCCGCCATAGCCGTGCGCCTCACGCACATTCCGGCGGCGGTATTGGCTTAAAAATTCAAAATGAAACAGAAAAATTCGCCGGCCCACGCGCACCTTGACCACGAAATCACTTTCTCGGCGACGCACGATAAGCTCTTTGTCCAATGGCGTGGAAATGACTTCATATTTTCGCTTGGGATCAAGCAGAGCAAGAAACTCCTTCAGATGATGCTCGACCAGGTCTTTCAGAAATTTGTCTGCGAGTTGATGGTTCATTTTGCCCTCCTGATTGGAATATAAAAACCGCGCTTTGAGATGCAAGGCTCTTTTTAAACTGACGGACTCCGCGCCTGACAGTGGGAAAATTCTTCCGCAAGTATTCGCCGCGAGATCGACATCTATTTTACCCGCCCCGAATCTGGCCACCACTTTCAAAAACCCCCACTTGACTATTTGAAAGTTCTTCACAACTATCCGCCACATACGGCAACACCGAGCAATAACGAGGACTCCCATGAGCGCAACAGACATTCGCTGGATACAACGCCTCAATAACTTTAACAAAGCCTTTGAGCAACTTGCCGAAGCCGTGGCGTTGGCTGCACAGCGAGAGCTTTCAAAACTTGAAGCCCAAGGCTTGATTCAAACTTTTGAATACACCCACGAGCTGGCATGGAATACGTTAAAGGATTTTTTAGAAAGCCGCGGCGCGCAAAAAATGTATGGCTCGAAAGATGCTAGCCGCGAGGCGGTGAAAGCAGGCCTGCTCGAAAACGGCGAAACGTGGATGGCAATGATCAACAGTCGCAATCGCACGGCGCACACGTATGACGAAGCCACTGCCGAAGAAATCGTCGCTGCGGTGAAGAATTTCTACTTTGCAGAATTTGAAGCTTTGTCGGCGAAGTTGCGGCGCTTGCAAGAAGAAGAGGAATCGACATGAAGCACGGTCTGGAAGAAAAGGCGGTGACGCAAATACAAAGCGTGCTCGCGGCTTTTCCCGCGGTTGAAAAAGCCGTGCTCTATGGCTCGCGCGCCAAAGGAAATTTCAAGCCCGGCTCCGATATTGATTTGGCGCTCTATGGCAGCGGCTTGAGCTTACAGGCGCTGCACCGCATTGAAGATGCGCTCGATGATTTGCTGCTGCCCTATCATATCGATCTCGCCATTTTTGCCCGTATCGCCAATGCCGAATTGCGCGAGCACATTCAGCGCGTGGGAGTTGTGTTTTATGAGAGAGAAAGAAGCCGCTCAACCGAGCCCATGAGCAGTGAGGCGATGCCCAGAACCTGATACGATGATCTCTTTCAAGCTATTGCTAACTCAACCGCGTGACCAACAAAGTGTAGCCCAACGAATCGACTGTGATGCAGCATAGAAAGAACGACGCTTCTCCTAGCGACTCATTGTTTTGCTGCATAGAAATTTCGGTTTGGAATTTTCAAAAGGCTGTTCCATCTTATGCGGCACAAGTGCGCAGCTTTTGGTGTTTTAGGGGATAGCCGAAAACAAGTTAGCAATCTTATACGAATGCCCCAGGAGACTATTCGCAATGGCAAAAGCAAATTTAGTCCTTCCCGATGGAACGACGGTTAATATCGAAGGCACTGCGGAAGAAGTAGCAACTCTGCTTTCCAGGTTTTCTAAACCTGAAGCGGGCGGACACTCGGGCGTGTCAACCCAACGTAAGAGGAAGAAATCGAAATATTCTTTCGGCAGCAATAAATCGAAAAAAACAGACGGCCCCACATCGCTGGTTGAGGAGCTTGCGGCTGAAGGGTATTTCAAATCAAAACGAACGCTCGGCGACATCCAAAAGAGGCTTGAAGAAAGAGGACACATATACGCCCAAACGAGTATCTCCCCGGTTCTTACGAGACTCACGCGGAAAAGAACAATTCGGCGAATCAAAGAAAAGAAAGGATGGGTATACGTAAACTGAGCAACCAAGGAAAAAAAATGGCGCGCAGTCTCTTAAACACATTCGCATCCTTGGATTCTGGAACGAAGCATTCCCTGGCTGATCTTGATTCTCCACGGTTGCTTGCATTCTCGGCACTTGAGATCGCAGAAACCCGCGCCGGCATAAATCAACTCTCCGCTGAGCATATTGTTGCTTGCCTTGAGGCCGCTGGCGTCGCAATCAAACGCTTGTCAGTTATTCGGGCGCTTTCTGCTGCGAGCGGCTACGTTTCGTTCCGAAAAGATTTCAACGACGAGATCTTCTATCGGTTAATGACAAAAGGCAAGCGCGAAATCGAGCATGTATTTGGTGGAAAAAAGTTGTCCGTCGTAAGAATCGAGAAGGATCAACCTCGCACTGCAAGACAGGGGCTTGGCGAAGTCATCAAAGGACTGACCGGAACAGTGCGGGTGTGTGATCCATATTACGGCGTTAGAACACTAGATTTGCTCGATAATTTCCCGAAGATCACCAACGTTAGATTCCTTACGTCAAAAACCAACGAGCCTGCACGCCAACTGTCTGGTGCGCTCAATGACTTTAAGAAAGAAAAGCCTAATGTTGAGTTTCGTCTAGTCGACAAAAGTGCCGGACTGCACGACAGATTTATTGTTAGCTCTGACCTGATATTAATTCTTGGGCACGGCCTGAAAGACATCGGAACGAAAGAATCATTCGTTATCCGACTGGACAAAGAGCTAGTGCCGGACCTCATCAGAGAAACAATTGCTGCCTTCGATATTAAATGGAATGCTGGAACAGCACTTTAAGACTGCTAGCTGGAACGTTAGCCGCATATATGCATTTCAACTACCCTCTCTCCTCGCATTTTCCCTCTTTCACAGTTACCCCATGCATTCCTCCATCACTCTCAACTCCTCCGTCATAAAATTATCTAACCGCAAGCTCGATCATAAACTTCGTCCCTCTTCCCACCTCGCTCGTCACCGCAATCGCGCCGCCATGCTCTTCGACAATACGCTTCACAATCGCCAGCCCTAAGCCCATGCCGGATTTTTTGGTGGAGAAATACGGCTCGAAAATGCGGCGCAAATTTTCCGGCGGAATGCCAGAGCCGGTGTCGATGACGACGATTTCAACGCGCTGTTCGCGCGCGAGCCATTTGGTTGCGAGCGTGACTTCCGCAGTTGATGACGATTGCAAAGCGTTTTGCACGAGATTGATAAACACGCGGCGCAGCGCTTCCCAATCGAATGCGAACACGGGTAGTGCTGGATCAAGCTCGAGCTTGATGACATGCGCAGCATGCAACGCCGCCACTTCTTTGATCAAATCATTCACCTGGCCGGGCGTGAGATGCAACTCCGGCATGCGCGCAAACTCGGAGAACTCGCGCACGAGCTTTTGTAGCTTATGGATTTCTTCTGAAATGATGGCGCCGCATTTTTTGAGCAGAGCGCGATAGTCATCGTTCTCGTCGCGATACTCATCTTGCATCTGCTGCACCATGAGTTGAATCGGCGTGAGCGGGTTTTTAATTTCATGCGCGAGCACGCGCGCGATCTCGCGCCATGCGGCCATTTTCTCCAACGCGAGCACTTGCTCTTGTTGCCGCTGTAAATCTCCCACCATTGCATTGAAGGCCTGCCCCATTTCGCCGATCTCGTCTTTAGAATGAATCGCGACACGATACTGCCAATCGCCTTGCACCAATCTGCGCGTGGCGCCGGCAAGTTGTTCAAGCGGCTGCGTGATCAAACGAGAGAAATACCATCCCGCGAGCAGACTCAGCAAAAGAATCGGCGCATATACTGCAAGAAAGGCGAGCAACAAACTCCGCCGGAGACGTTCACGCTCCAAATCTAAAAGATTAAAATACTGCGCGGCGTTCATGATCTGCGCGGTTTGCCGCCGGGCATTTTCCGCCAAAGGACGCTGCCCGATGAGCCACGTGCCGTTGGGCAATTTATAAGCGAGACGAATGGCGAGCGAATCGCTGCCGGCCTCGAACAAAGTATCGCGCGAGGTGAACTGCGGCACGATGAGCGCGGGAGGGAGAGCGTTCTGGTCCGCGGGCCAGGCCCGCAACACTTGCCGCGTGGAATCAAGCCAGAGCAACACGTGCGTGGAGTCGGTTCGCTCAAATTTTGTCATGGGGAAAGTTTGCGCTTGACGCGCGGCGCGGCGCAGCTCCGCGGATAAAATTTCGCGTTCGTGCGCATGCTGCTTTTGCACCGCGAGCAATGCGGCTGCAAGCCCGGCCGACACTTCTTCATTCAAGCCGATGGCGAGGGTGCGCTCCAACAAATTTTGCGCGAAGTATGCTATCACGAAAGCGGGCGCGAGCGTGAGGCCTAGCAGGAGGGCGATGAATTTCGAGCGCAGACTTTTCAAGATCAACAGTGTGCTCATTTTTTCAAACCGCTAATGCCCGCGAATGAGCGCTAATTTTTCTATTCGCGTTTATTGGCGTTGCTTCGCGGTTTGAGAGGTGAGATGATTTAAACGCCGCTCCTCATGGGGCTTTCGTCAAACGAAAAATGGAGGAGTCGGACCACTCCGAAGCGCCGTGCGCGCGCTCTTCGCCACGCAGGAAAAATGCCAGCAGGCTGCTGAGATTCACGCTAAATCCGGAACGCCCGGATTCGGAAGCCGTGCCTTCGCCGCGCAAGTCGTTCGATTCGAGGCGCTGCAAAAGCTGCTTGCTTTGTTCGGCGCTGATGGGAATGACGGCCACGCGCACGCGCAACCGATACGAGAGCGCGCTATCGAGGCGCCCCGGATTCGTAATCGCGGCGAGTTCGAGCTGCGCAAAAATTTTTTCCATCTCTTCGAATGAGTTCACAAAGAGATTGCTATCCAACACCGATATGCGATAGCGTTGCGTCCAAATGTCGAAGAGCACTTGGAGCGAGTGCAGCGTGTGGGCGACTTCGTGGCCCGAGCTGGTTTGCAATCTAAAATCGCAGCGAATGATAACGGGCAAGCCGCTGCGAATGGTGCTTGCGATTTTCGGCGCGAAAAGATTTTCGAGCTGCACTTTCGCTGCGATGGCGCCATTTTGCGGTTGCGCGAGGAGGGTTTTGATTTTGGGTTGCTGCGCGAAGAGAGGGGAGGACAGCATGAGTAAAAAAGAAAAGCGCACGCAAAGACGCAGAGACGTAAAGTAGCCGCAAAGAAAATCCCTTTGCGCACCTTTGCGGCTTTGCGTCTCTGCGTGAATGGTTTTGCTTTGTCTGCTCATGGCTCAGAACGTCTGCCCCAATGCAAAGTGAAAACGAAAATCATCGTGATCGAGCGGATACGCGAAATCGCAGCGCAATAAACCGAGCACGGGCACTTTGACGCGAAAGCCGAAACCCGCGGCGCTGGTGAAATCGTGCGCGCCCTTGGGCACTTTGAGACTGCCCGCGTCCAAAAAAAGCGTCGCGCTCATCGAGGGGCGCTGCCTATTGCCGGCAACTGGAAAACGCAATTCTGCTTGGGCGAGCACCAACTCCGTGGCCCAGCCGAGCGGCGTCAAACTGCGCTCGGCAAAGCCGCGCAGGGAGTATGCGCCGCCGAGATAGTAGCGTTCATAAAACGGCGCGGCCTCGGAAACCCGCGCCGCCTTCGCGTGCAAGGCGAAAGTGTTTCTTCCAATCGGCGCATAGAAGCGCCCGTCGAAAACCACACTCGTGAAATTCACCTCGCTGCCAAAAGCGGAGTCGGCAACTTCGAACGCGAGGCCGCCCCACACGCCGCGTTGCGGAAAGAGACGGTCGTTGCGCGTGTCTTTTTGCAAGCGCACGAACAGGCGGTTGATTTTTTTCTCTGCAAGTTGCGCGGCCAGCGGATGCTGCGTGAGTTGAAACGCGCTATCGTTATCCGTGAATGTGGCCTGCGCTTCCGGCCGCCATTGATTGAATTGAAAACCGAAGGAGAACGCGCGCGCAAAGCCGCGCGTTCCAACGAAGGCCACACTCGCTTCGCCATTCTCGACCTCGTGCAGCACTTCGCGGCCTTCGACATAATGAATAAAATTTTGATTCATCCCGCCCAATTCCATTTGCAAATCAAACGCGCTCTTGAAAACTTGCGGATGCCGATAGTGTAGATAAAAGCCGCCGGTGCGATCGGCAATGATGAACCGCGCGCCGCCGAGATCGCCGTGGCCGAAAAAATTATCGAAGCGCACGCCGAGCGGAATGATATACCAGCCCTCCAATTCACTGAACCCGCCCGCGACTTCGAGCCACGGCCAATAGCGCTCGACCACTTCGATGACGACGATGACCTGGCCCGGCGCGGTGCCGGGTTGTGAGCTGAAATCTACGCGCTTGAAAAAATTCGTGGCCGCGAGCGCATCGTAATTTTGCGCGATCAACTCCGGCGTAATTTCATCGCCGCTCTTCATGGTGAGATAACGATGAATGACGCCGTGCCGCGTTTTGGTGGTGCCTTGAATTTCGATGCGTTCGATGCGGAGGGTTTGAGGGCTCGGTGCAGAAGGATTGCCAGCGGCACTGCTCGCGAGCGCTTGCGCAAAGTTGGGGGATGGCCACATCCAAACAATGGCGAGTGACGCAGCGGCAAAAGGCAGCGCAAAAATTTTTCGGGCGCGAAATTTCATAAAGCTTCCATGACAAGAAAAGTGAATTTCACGACGAAAGAGTAGTCAATTCAATATTATTTTGCAAAGCATAAAATCTAGTCGATGCTGGAATTGCCACTTGTACGCGTTGCTTGCCAGAAAATACTTGTTGACTTTCTATCAGCTAATCCTATTTTTAGTCAAACCTAATTTTAGACCGCCCCCAAAAAACTCGGAGCATGTTTATGAAAACTAGAGAACTTTTGGTAGCAGTAATCATATTACCACTTCTACTGAGCGGGTGCTCAGATTTATTAACTGAGGCTCCAAACCAAAACGAAGTACTCGATGGTCAAGTCGAAGGACTATCGCCTGCGCAAGCGCGCGCGCACATTGCGGGCGACGAGGCTTTCAGCGCACGGTTCACGCCGCAAACCGGTCTCGGCCCGGTGTTTAATCAAACCTCGTGCGAAAGTTGTCATCCCGGCGATGGTCGCGGGCATCCTGCCACGAACTTGCGGCGTTTCGGAAAGACGACAGCGAATGGGTTTGATTACATGCGCGAGCATGGCGGGCCGCAATTGCAAGATCGCGCGATTCCCGGTTATCCGGCGGAGCAATTGCCGGCGGGCATCACCGGCCTTTCCGAACGCGGCGGACCAATCGTTGTTGGCCTGGGATTCATTGACGCCATTCCCGACGCCGCGATTCTGGCGCACGAAGATCCGAACGATGCGAATGGCGACGGCATTTCGGGCCGCGCGAATTTCGTGAGCGCGCCGACTTTTCTCAATCCCAACGCGGACAAAATTCTTCGCGACGGCAAGTATCTCGGGCGCTTTGGGCGCAAGGCCACGGCGATCAACTTGCTGCAACAAACCGCGGGCGCATACCTCAACGATATGGGCGTGACCAGCGAGTTCGAGCCGATGGAGTTGTTCAACGCTGTGCTCGGCAATCATCTGGGCGACAATGTTGCAGACCCGGAAGTTGCAACCGAGACGATCAACAACGTTGTGTTCTATTTGCAAACGTTGCGCGTGCCTCCGCGGCGCAATGCCGATGCTGCCGAGGTTCGAACCGGCGAGCGCATCTTCGCGGAGATCAAATGCGCAAGCTGTCACCTTCCCGAAACGCAAACCGGCCCGAACGCGATTGCGCCGCTGGCTTTGCAAAAGGTCGCGCTCTATTCCGATCTTTTGCTGCACGACATGGGCGCAACGCTCGCGGATAATTATCCCGAAGGCGAAGCGAGTGGAAGCGAATGGCGCACCACGCCGTTGTGGGGACTCGGCAATGTCGGCAATGTGCTGGGCGGCACACCGTTTTATCTGCACGACGGCCGCACCTCGGATTTGAGCGAGGCTATTCGTCTGCACGGCGGTGAAGCGCAAGCCGCGCGCGACCGCTTTGTCAATCTCAATGAAAGTGATAAAGCCGCCTTGTTGGAATTTTTGAAATCACTTTGAGAACGGCTGTCTGCCCACAAAAAACGCTCAAAGCTTTTTACGCTTTCGCTTGTTTCTCGTATTTCGCCGGCGCATTCGGTTTTTTCGCGCTCGGCCTCGGCGCCTGGGAATTGGTTCATCGCAGGCTTGATGCTGTTCGTGATTTGTGCGCTGCCGCTTTTGGTTGAAAAAGAAGAAGCGCAACTATTAGCGAAGTAAGGAGAGGGCGCACAAAAATTATTCAAACAATTGCAACTCACGAAACGAGACCCGGCATGTTCACACGCAGAAAATTTTTGCAAACCCTCGGCGAGGCCGCAGCATTGAGCGCAGCGCCGATCTTACTCAACTCCTGTGCGGCAGGCGTTTCCACTTATCGCGGCACGGCGAACGGCAACACGATCCTCATTCCCAAAGCCGAAGCGGCGGCGTTGCTGCAAGCCAACGGCGTGATGATCGTGCGCGCCGCGAATTTTCCCATTCCCATCATCGTGCGCAATCTCGGCGGCGCGGGCTTCGTTGCGCTCTCGCCCATTTGCACGCACGCGGGCTGCGAAGTGCGCGTGATGCCGAGCTCGTTCGAATGCCCGTGTCACGGCTCCATGTATTCAATCGAAGGCGAAGTCGAAGACGGTCCGGCGACTCGTGCGTTGCAGCGATTTGCAATTGAAGAGACGGCGGAGAATTTTATCATAAAGGTGAAAGCATGAAAACATCCTTTGTTATTGCCCCCTTGAGGGGGGTGTCCCTCGTTACAAAGATTCGTGTCGCCCTCAAGAACACCCCCCTAACCCCCCTGAAGGGGGGAATTGGTGAGGTTTTCAGACGCACTCTAATCTTAATGCTGCTCTTGGCCTCGTCCGCAACCTTCGCGCAAACTGCGAAGCCGGACACAATCCCCACTCCTTTCCAACGCGGCGGCATTTATGATCGCCCTTACATTCTCAACCTCGGCGGCAAGACCGCGATTGGTGGATATGCGGAAGCCAACTCGAACTACTTTCGCGCCGACGGCGTTGCCGAAGGCTTTTCATTCGAAGGCCGGCGCTTCAATATCTTTCTCTATTCCGCCATCTCCGAGCATGTGAAACTCACTTCGGAGCTCGAGTTCGAGCACGGCACGGAAGAGATCGCGCTCGAAACCGCGCTCGTGGATGTGCTGCTCGCCACGCCGTTGAATTTTCGCATGGGCATTTTGCTCTCGCCGATTGGCCGCTTCAACATTGCGCACGATAGCCCGCGTTATAATGTCATTGATCGACCGCTCGTGTCCACGCAAATCATTCCAGCCACGCTTTCAGAGGTGGGCGCAGGAATTTTCGGCGCGCTTTATCTCACACCATTTGATCGGCTCACCTATGAATTTTATGCGGTGAATGGTTTGAGCGATGGGCTTTTACTCGGCACGGGCGAGGGCACGCGCATTCCCGCGGGAAAGTCCGCCGAAGCGTTTGGCGAAGACAACAACGGCGCGCCGGCTTGGGTGGGAAGATTGGGCTACAATCCACGCATCGGCGGCGAGTTGGGTTTTTCTTTTTATCACGGCCGCTACAACACGAACGCGATTGAAGGCATCACGGTTGATGCAGCGCGCTCCGTGCGCTTGCTTGCGTTCGATGCGGATTATCGCTGGCGCAAGCTGCAACTGCGCGGCGAAGCGGCGCTCGCGCACGTTGACATTCCGAGTGACCATCCCGATGATGACTTTCTCGCTGAAACGCAACGCGGCTTTTATCTCGAAGGTAATTACACTTTGCTGCGTCGCCCGCTGCTCGGCATGCCGGAGGCTACACTTGCGCTCGTGAGCCGTTTTGATTATATCGATCTCAATGTGGGAGAGTTTAATAAGACGGGACAGAATATCG
Organism: uncultured Cytophagia bacterium; assembly: GCA_964395375.1. Classification (GTDB taxonomy): domain Bacteria; phylum Zhuqueibacterota; class Zhuqueibacteria; order Zhuqueibacterales; family Zhuqueibacteraceae; genus JABWAN01. Next base: position 579 of record CAYNDW010000076.1, on the reverse strand, counting down.
GCGAAGCCACGCGGCGTTGGACGACCGGCCTCAGTTTTCGCCCAACGAGCGAGACCGCGATTCGTTTGAGCTATTGGCGGCAATGGGAAGACGACGTGTTCAATAACCGCGCGCATACGATGAACGTGCAGTTGGGCGTGGCAACGTATTTTTAAAATGAGAATGAATGAGCGGTTCAGCCACGGCTTGGCCGTGGCTTCGTTCTTCGTGTTGCGCCGGCGCAACGAGGGCTTGGCCCTCGTTTTTAATCAACAAATAAAAATTGCCGCGAAGGCGTTTTGTGTGTATATATGGATGGATGGCGCGATCCTTAGGGTTCATCTAAAAATAACTTCCCGTGCGAAAGTAGTCCCCGCCCCTTGTGGGCGATTGCTAAGGCAATGAACTTCAGTGTTCCACCAATGCCCCGCAAGGGGGCAGGGCTACGACGAACTCGGGAAGTAATTTTTAGGCGCTCACTTAGCTGCAATTCTTTACGATACTGCGCGACACCCCCCTGGCCCCCCTGAAGGGGGGAATTACACATATTGCTCACACCTCATCCCAAATGCGGATGTGATTGGTTTCGGGCAAATAGAG
>CAYNDW010000075.1:13173-14332 GCA_964395375.1 uncultured Cytophagia bacterium | reverse complement strand
TGCAAAGAAAGGCCGCGATCGACGGTCACAAACTCCGGCGCATTCATCTCGGCATTGACCGTGGTTTGCACGCGCATCCCCTCGCGCAGAAAATTTCCGCTCACGCGATAATCGCCCGCAAGCTGCCACGCGGGCGCAGTGAAAGTTCCTTCTTTGATCACAAACGTTTCTTCATCGAGCTCGATCTTGCCGTGCGCAATCGTGAACGGGAGCGGCAAGCGCACATAATCGGGCATGCGCGTCGCGCGCAAATTGAGCGTGAACTCGCCCGTGGTCTTGTTCGTGGCAAGATCCCACGCGCTCTTCAACTCGAGCCAATCCGCGTAAATGCCGAGCGAGTCATCCGTGAACTGCGCGCGCTCGGAGTCCACTGTGAATTTGCCGACGTATTCGAGCGCAACCACACTCGTGAAATCAAAATTCATCCAACCGCTCGCCGTACTCGCGCCAGCGAGCTTGGGGTTCAAACCTTCGAACAACGAGGGCGGCAAAATGCCGAGCACATAATCGAGCTTGAGCGTGGCGTTGTTCAAATCAAATCGAAACTTGCCGGACTCGGCTTGATAACGCGCCGTGAAATTCGCCGTGGCCGGCTCGCCGCGCAACGTGCCGAGCGTGAATTGCCAATCCGAAAAATCCGGCGCGAGTTTGAGCTTGGCGTTGAGGCTCCAATCAAACGGCGCGATGCGCATGCGGTCTTCTTCGAGCAGATAAATGAGCGCGCCCTGCCGCAGCTCGCATGCGAGTTGGAGATTGTCCCACTCCGTGCCCGTGATCGTCACCTTGCCGCCGACAATTCCTTGCAACGTATCCGCGGTGAAAGGCGCAAGCTCGACATTGTTCGCTTCGATCACGGCCTGCAAATCGAGCGCGGAGTTATTACGCGGCTTTTTAAATTTGCCCTCGCTGCGCACTTCACCGCCGGAGATATTTTTCCAGCTCAAATCCCAATTCAAATTCTGCGGGGAGAAATTTTTATCTAAAAAGCCTTGGGCTGAAATCGCGCCCGCGCCGGTGTGCATGGCGGTCGTGTCGAGCGGAAAATCCAACGCGCGAAAAGAGAGCGCGCTCTCGAACGCCATCGCCGCGTCGCTGCTGTCTTCCGCAAGATTGCGCCACAGGAGCTGCACGTTGCCGCTGTCAAGGTTGAGTCCGAGAC
>CAYNDW010000075.1:0-13163 GCA_964395375.1 uncultured Cytophagia bacterium | reverse complement strand
GCGATAGTTGAGATTCTCGCCGCGCACGTTGAGTTGATAGCGCAAGCCTGCGGGCGTCCCGTGCAGCTCGCTGCCGGCAAAATCCAAATAGCCCGTGGCTTCAATCTGTTGCAAGGCGGGCGCAACGAGATCGCCGAGTTGATGGAGCAATTGCGCCATCTCGGCGAGATCAAGCGCGCCGCGTTCGGCGTGGAGATCGAACACCGTGGTGCTATCTTGCCGGCGCTGGTCGTATCGCGCCGCAATGATTTCTTTTTTATTCAAAGCCAAGGCAAAGCTTGGCAGGGTTAGATGAGAAGAGGGGAGGAGATAATGCGCCTCGGCTTGCAAAGCAATCTCCGGCAAAGAGTCGAGCGCAGTTTTGCCATAGCGCAAAGCGTTTTGCGCCAGGGCAATTCCGCCGCTCGCGGCAAGCGAGTCGATTGAAGCAGAGCCGGTGAGATCGGCATGCAAGCTCGCGCGATAATCCACATTGCGCGTGGAGTCGTTCGCGCGCAAAGAATAAGCGAGCGGCGCTGCGTCCGCCTCGAGCTGGAAGCGCGCATGATAGGCCGCGGCGCGATCAACAGTGAACGCTGCAATGACTAGCGTGAGCGGTCCAAGTGTGAGCCGCTGCGTATCGGCTTGCGCTGCGAACGCGGTGTTGATCTGCGCGTCATCGAGTCGAATCGTGTTCAAGTTGAGCGCGAGCGGCAAGCGTGTCGAACTCGCATCGCTCGCATTCGCTGCCGTGTCAGCAAGCGCGGCGAACAATGCCTCGAGATTGGTGGAGCTGTCCGGCGCTCGCCAATATGAAATGCGGGGACGCGTAAGCGTGAGCGCATCGATATCGAATCGCCCGCTGAACACGGAGCGCCAACGATAGGAGAGCGTTATTTCATCAATGCTCAGAGCGGTTTTAAAATTTGCGGGAACATCGGAGTGATTGGGCGCGAGCGCGGAGAGCGTGAGCTGTTTGAGCGTGAAGCCGGAGAAGAGCTGAAACGAGAGCGATTCGATTTGCGCTTGCACGCGAAATTTCTCGGCAAGCGTCGCGATCACGATTTGCCGCAGCCGCTCGGAAGGATATTTGACGCGAACATAAACCGCCACGCTCGCGAGCACGAGAAGCAACGCGAGCAGGGCAAGCAAAAGAATTTTTGCAAGACGCTTCACTTTAGTGTGTGGCGCTCCTGCCGGAGTTGCCGTTATAAAAATTTTGCAGCCAGAGGCGCAACTCGTCGAGCGATTGCAAGTCAAGAACGGTCACAGTCAAAGCGTCCAGCTCCTCGCTTTTTAATTTCTGCAGCGTGAGGACGAGGTCGGGAGTTAATGGGCCGAACTTACGCTCAAGCAATCTTCGTAAAGTGAGATGACGGCCTTTAAGCTCGCCCTTAAGCTCGCCTTCAACGCGGCCATGGGCGCGCTCTTGGTCAAGCAGCTCAGAGAAAAACGTCGTTTCGCGAATCATAGGAAACTCCAGGTTTAAATACTGTCGAATGATTTCTTCGGGAAATGATCTAGCCGCGACGATTGCGCCGAAGCCTTTCAACTCCAAGCGCTGCTCGGGATCGGCAACGGTCTCGATGATGGCGTTCATTTGTTGCAAAACTTCCGGGCCGGGGTCTTTTTCAAACAGAGGCAAAAACGGCGCGAGTTCTTTCAACTCGCCGCTGCGAATGCGATCCGCATGCTCCCACAACAACACTCGCGCAAACCTGTGCGTGTTGCGCAGGCCATATAGCTCATCCGCATAACTCTCGGGAAACGTCGCGTAATCGCCGCGCTGCAGATAAAGCAATATCGTGATCACGGGCGTGTTGAAGAAAACTTGCGCCGCGGCGTTTTTGAGATTGAGCCTGCGAAACTCACGACGCGCCGGTTGCAGAATGGCTTCGAGCAGGAGGTAACCATCTTCGACACCGTCGTGCACGTGCCAGACTTTATCGGCGCGATGCTCCGGAATCTGAATCTGTGCGTCCTCCACGCCTTGCAGCCTGACCGTGTGCTCGCGCCCGAAGAACAGATTCATGAAGCAATCAGGATGACGACCCGCAATCCGCTTCACCGCTTGATCGATCTCGTGCATGTTCGCCTCCAATATATGATGCCCAGCGCTGCGTTGCAACGTTCGCGTTAGCGCACCCGGTCGCGCTGCAAGTTCCACTTCACCCAGTCGCTCGCTTCATCGCGGTCCGTGCGTTTGAACGCGCCTTTAGATTTTACCGCGCCGTTTTTGCCGATGGTGATTTGCTGATACGACTTCACGAGATAGAGCCATTCTTCCACGGAGATTTGCTGCGGGCCTGGAATCTGGCGCGGGCCTTCGATGCGCGTGGGCGCAACGTCTTGCGGCGTGAGTGCATTCATCTTCTCCGGCACGTTGCTGATGCGCACTTCGCCGGTATAAACTTTCAATTGCGTTTCCGCGGCCGCGGAGTCATGGCTCACGCGAAACACCGTGCCCGTAATCGCCACGCCGGCAAAATCCGAATTGACTTCGAACGTGGAGTTCGCGTCCACGGATTTTACTTTGCCCCAAATATCGCCCTCCTTCAAATTAAGCTGCGTCTGAATTTTTTTGTCCTTCGTTTCTTCATAAAGCTTCACGATGTCGATGGTGGTTTGCGGCGCGAGGCGAATCATATCCAACTGCGCGAGCTGCATCTCCGCGCGCGACTGCAAGAGTGTGCGCACGCGATCGCCGCCGTTCACGTCCGCATTCTTCTGCGCGCGAATCCAGTCTTCCGCGGTGATTTGTTTTTTCTTCACGTCGCCTTCGACCAACGTGAAGAGGCCTTTCTTCGCGCTCTCGGTTTGCGGGGGCGTGTGCCGCGGATTCGCGGCGAAGGTGAAACCCATCAACAAGACTGCGAAAAACAGAATACCCTTTTGCTTCATAATACGCCTTCCTCACTAATCTTGATCACGGTTAATCTAAAAACAAAGCTTACTGTAAGCGGATTTTTCGAACCTCGCGGCTAGAGCAAAAGGCGTTATCCGCTAGCTTCGTTCAATCCGCTTACAGAAAAAAAATTGCTGTTCAATTCGTCCCCGCCGGTTTCGCGCCGCTGTTCGCGTTTTGCAATTGGCGATACTTCTCCGAGTACTTGCGATACAGCGCTTTGTGTTTATCGCCGAGATCGATGTCGCGGCCTTGAATGAACACGCGCTCGACCTGCGTGGTGATTTCCAGCGGATCGCCGGTGGTGACGATCAAAGTGGCGTCTTTGCCAACCACAAGCGAGCCGACGCGATCATCGACGCCAAGAATTTCCGCGGCGTTGAGCGTGATCGCTTTGAGCGCTTCCTCTTTCGGCAAGCCATACGCCGCCGCGGTCGCGGCTTCATATGGCAGATTGCGCACGTTGGAGTTGTCGAAATTCGCGAGGCAAAACTTCACGCCGGCCTCGTGCAATTTCTTCGGCGCGGTGAAAGGCGTGTCGTAAGCTTCCCACGCGCGGCTCGGCAAGTCGTGAACTTGCCCATAAACCACGGCGACATTTTTCTCTTTCAACAAACGTGCGACGCGCCAGGCATCGCGGCCGCCGACGATGACGAGGCGCAAGTTTTCATCTTCGGCCCACTGCACCGCGGCTTGAATCTGCCGCACGTCATTGGCGCTCACGAACACGGGAATCTCGCGCTTCAACACCGGCATCATGGCTTCCCAACGCGCATCGGTTTCATGATACGCCGCGCCCTTTTGCGTCTCGGCTTCTTTCGCTTTCATATATGCGCGGCCCGCGGCGAACGCGTCTTTGAGTTGCGCCAGACTCTCCACCATCTGCTTGCGTTGCTCCTCATCGCTTTGTTGCGGGCCGAAGAAGCCGCCACGGCGCAGCGTCATGTTCGGCCAATTCACATGCATACCGAGCGGCGCTTTCATGGTCATTTGCTCCCACGTCCAGCCGTCCAACATGAGCATGGCCGAGGTGCCGGAGATGACGCCGCCTTGGGGCACGCTCACTGCGAGCGCAATACCGTTCGAGCGCGTGACCGGAATCATCTCGCCGTCGGGATTGACCGCGACCTCCACGTGCACGTTGGGATTGATCGGCCCGGTCTCGCTCATGTCAACCGTCGCGCGCACGGAGCCGATCTCGATTAAGCCGAGCGTCGTGTTCGCGGCAATGAGCGAGGGATAAACATGCTTGCCCTTCGCGTCGATGCGTTTGGCGTTCGCGGGAATCGCAACGTTCTGACCGAGCGCGACGATCTTGCCGTTATCGAACACGATGGTCGCATTCTCCATCGGCGCCGCGCTCACGGGATGCACGGTGGCGCCGATCAATGCAATCGGCTGCGTCTGCGCCGTCGCGGGAATTTGGCCGTAGTTTTGAGAGAAAGATAAATTCGTGTTGAGCACAACGAGCATTGCAATCGCGAGAAAAACCATTTGAAGCAAGTGCGCTTTATTTAAATCCTTCACAGAAGTATGCTGCAACATGATCGACTCCTTTTGTAATTCGCTTCTCTGCTATGTCATCCTGGAAGGAACTTCCCTAGCGCTGGGATGAGAGCCAAGTGCGAGGGAAGGTTCTTCCAGAATGACAACGTTATAGAGACTGCAATCCAATAATCTATCGCTTCATCAATCCACCGCTCCACTACTCCATCACTCCAATTGCCACGTCGGCTTCTCGCCCTCTCCGCCTCCACTTGAACTCCCTTTATCTTTCTCCGCGAGAATTTTTTGCACCAACGCTGCGCGCTCTTTCTCCAACGCCTCACGCATTTGTATATCCTCCGCGCGGTCGAAATATTTGCGGCCTTCGATCCACGTTTGCTCGCACACGGAATACGTTGAAAGCGGCGAGCCGCTCCAAATCACAAAGTCCGCGTGCTTGCCCGCTTCGAGCGAACCGACGTAGCGCTCCACTTTCATTTGCTTCGCGGGATTGAGCGTGACGAACTTGAGCGCTTCTTCTTCCGGCACGTTGCCATACTTCACCGCCTTCGCGGCCTCAGTATTCATGCGCCGCGCCAGCTCGTCGCTGTCGGAGTTATATGAAACGAGCACCTCTTGATTGTGCATGAGCGCACCGTTGAAAGGAATTGCGTCGTACACTTCGAATTTATACGCCCACCAATCGCTGAACATCGAGGCGCCCGCGCCGAGTTTGGCAATCGCATCCGCGACTTTATACCCTTCGAGCACGTGCTGAAACGCCGCGGGTTTGAAGCCGAACTCTTCCGCGATGCGTACCAGCATAAGAATTTCGTCTTGGCGATACGAGTGGCAATGCACGAAGCGTTCGCCTTTCAAAATTTGCACGAGCGCATCGAGTTCCAAATCGCGGCGCGGCGGAATCGTCAAGCCGTCTTTCTTTTTTAGATGAAAAGCCGCCCACTCCTTTTCATAATCCTGCGCGGCGCGGAAGCGGTCGCGAATCAATTGCTCCACGCCCATGCGCGTTTGCGGATAGCGATTCGTGGGCCGCTGCGAATTGCTCTGCTTCACATTTTCGCCGAGCGCGAATTTGATGGTCGGCGGCGTCTCCGTAAATTTCAGACCTTCCGCATCCGCGCCCCAACGCAGCTTGAGCGTTTGGTTCTGCCCGCCAATCGGATTCGCGGACCCGTGCATCACGTGCGCGATCGTCAAGCCGCCGGCAAGCTCGCGATAGAGGCTCACGTCTCTGCTATCGATCACATCGCCCATGCGCACTTCTGCGGTCACAGCTTGACCGACTTCATTGATCGCATCCGCGGCAGAGTGCGAATGCGCATCGATCAAACCAGGCGAGACGTGTTTGCCGTTCGCGTCAATCACCACTGCGCCTGCGGGCGCAACGAGGCCTTTGCCGATTTGCACGATTTTGCCGGCGCGCATGAGCATGTCGCCATTCTCTAACTTGCCTTGCGGCCCGCTCGTCCAAATTGTTGCGTTGGTAATGAACAAAACTTCCGCTTGCATTGGAATGCCGTTGCGCATAAAACTGCCGCGCGGAAAAATTTTGTTCAGCTCGAGCTTCGCACTCGCGCTCGTTTCTTTCTTCTCTTTTTCTTTTTCAACAAAAGGCTCTTTACGCTTTGCGCGCCATGAGAGTGCAGCGCCGTCGGCAAGCGAGCCTTCGCCCGCTGCTTCATCTTTGCTCGCAAGGCCGGAGAGGCGCAGCACGCCGCTCTTGCCGATTGAGTCGCCTTTGAACATAAGCGCGAGTCTGCGTTCATCCAGCGATACCTTGCCGAGTTTGACTTTCGTTTTATCTTTCGCCAACTCGCCGCTCAATTTTTCCGGCGTGCCTTTGAGATCGAGCAACAGCGTTTCGGTTTGATTGTTGGGCAGCGCGAGCGTCACTTCCCACTTGCCGCGCAAATCAACCAGCGCCGGCTTTTTAATTTCATAACGGCCGCCATCGACCCACACGTCCATGATCGAAGTTTTCTCGCTGAAGAGATCGCCGTCGGTCACAATTAAGTTTGCAATCTTGCCCGCAGCAATGCTGCCGAGGCGATTCTCGCAGCCAAACCATTTTGCGGGAACAGTTGTGAGTGAAGCGAGCGCCGCATCAGCAGGCAAACCGCGCTCAATGGCTTTGCGCACGCGGCTCCAAAAGTCGCTCGGCTTCTTCAGCTTGTTCGTGGTTAATGCAAAGCTCACTCCGGCTTGATGGAGCCAATAAGCATTCGAAGCCGCGGCCTCCCAATGTTGCATGTCTTCGAAGCTCACATTCACCGCGTCTTCGGGCGCATCAACGCTCGGCGCTTCGGGAAAATCGAGCGGCAAGATGAGCGGCACGTTCGCGCGCTTGATGGCTTCGAGCTGCAAATATTCATGCCCGCTGCCGCGCACCCAAAGATTGACATTGAACTCGCGCGCCAGCGAGACGGCGCGCAGAAAATTTTTATCGTTATCCGCTTCAAAGAGAAACGGCTTGCGGCTCGCGAGCGCGGCGCCGACCGCGGCGAGCGCGAGATTTTCTTCGGGCCGTGTTTGATTGGAATTTCTGCGATACGCGGCTTGCGCTTCTTGATACCACTGCGCATCGATAAAAGTCTGTCGCGCGAGCGCAATCGCGCCGAGCAACGAGGTGGGATAACGCGCTTGCGGATTGTTGAAATCAAAACTCGCGGTTTCGAACGCGAGCTGCTGCGCGACTTGTGGCTGCAACAAACCTTGCTGCGGCGCCTCCTCGCCGAGACTCACGAGCGCGCTGGTGCCGCGAAAAATTCCTTTAGCCGGAGCCGCGAGCGCCGCGCCGAATCCGAGATCGCGCAACGTCTTCGCGTCTTTCTTATCGATGGCAACGCGGTCCGCGGCGTTCTCTTCCGCTTTAATGAGTGGGTTCCAATGCTGGCCGCCGCCGCGTTTTTCCGCGGGCGCTTGCTGACCGCCTGGTCCAGTTCGCGAAGCTTCGGGAGCCGCGAGGCCGAGATTCGAATACGGCTCGATCAAACCGGGATAAATCGTGCGGCCCGCATAATCCCACACGCGCGCATCGGCCGGCGGTGTAATCGTCGCGCCCACGGCTTCGATCACGCCGTCGCGCACGATGACGGTGCCTTTCTCAATCACCATGCCCGCGCTGGTGACGATCTTCGCGTTGAGGAGCGCATGCACTTTCGGCGTATTGTCGCGCAAGCCCTCGGTGGGCGCAGTTTGCGCGAAGAGACTGAGAGCGAAAAATAATTGGAGCGCAAGGGCAAGAGCAAAACGCGGAGAGAACTTACTGCGGAGGAACGCTAGGGGATGCGGCATGATCCTTCTCCTCACAAGTCAGGTGATGAAACTTCTGCTTGATGCGAGTCCTCTCTATCTTTGTCATCCTGAAGGACCTTCCCTAGGCTCTGGGAACATCTCTCAGTTCTGATTTTCTTCCGAGCACGACGGAAGGTTCTTTCAGAATGACATCTCAAAGAGGGTTCGCTCGTTTATCAACATAACTCATGGTAGCACGGCCTCGCCAAAATTTCAAGCCAAATTTCGCGGGAGGAGGCGAAACGATTTCACGGAAAACCATTCTCGCGCGCGAGGTTACATCACATCCTGCACTTGCCGATGAAGGGGCTTTTCTCTATCTTCAGGCAAGCTTATGCACAACCCGGACGAGCCGGAACCCAAAAGATGAACACGGAGCAAACAGAGTCAACAGAGAAGGTCATGTATGGAAAATTCTTTTAGCTTTGTAAGCTCCGTTTACTCTGTTTGCTCCGTGTGAGAAATCTTTGTTTTTTTGCAACGGTTGAACTTTTAATTGAACAATGGCTGGTCATCTTGATGATTTCAATCGTGCCGTCATCAACGAACACGAAGATCGTGCGGTATTTGCGATCAAGGCGGAGGGAATAAATACGCAGGTCTTTCGGCTCTAAAACTTGACGCACTCAATATTCGGCGACCACATTCAAAAACGTGGCGCACGATATTGGGCGACCACATTCAAAAGCTTGGCGCACAATATTGATGATGAAATTCCCATACCCCGAAGGGGTGAAATGTAACAGCGAAGGGCAACGCCCTGGTCAAGAATCCTGTTTAGAAAATGCTAGCCCCAACGGGGCAGCATACATTGTGATCAATCTAAGCAGCGCCTCAAAACAAAAGGAGGGTGTCATCATGCCGCAAAGCCTCGCTAGCATTTCCGTGCATCTCATTTGGAGCACAAAGAATCGCGAGCCGTTCATCAAGCCGGAAATCGAAAAGGAATTGTTCAGCTACATGGCCGGCATCTTTCGCGCGCATGAATCGCCGGCGCTGACCATCAACGGAACCGAAGATCACGTCCATAATCTCGTCATACTCTCGCGCAAGATTACAGTAGCCAAGCTCGTCGAAGAAGTGAAAAAGAGTTCGTCAAAGTGGATCAAAACCAAAGGCGAGTTTTACCAAAATTTTTATTGGCAGAGTGATTACGCCGCGCTCGGAATTGGGCAATCGAATATCCCGGCTTTGAAAACGTACATTGCCAATCAAAAGGAGCATCATCGCAAGAAAACGTTTCAGGAGGAGTACGTCGCGTTTTTGAAGAAGTATGGAATCGAGTATGATGAAAGATATGTTTGGGACTGAGGCGAAGGTTTATTTCACCTCGTTGGGGTTTGGGGCTTTTAGAGGGGAGGCGCATTCCAGGGCGTTGCCCTTCGCTATTACATTTTGCCCCTTCGGGGCATTTCACATTTCTGTCATCGCTTTCAAATAGTTTTGCCGGAAATAGTTTTGCTTAATACTTTCACCTGTGAGGGCCACGGATGACCATCGAAATTCTTTTCATCGTTCTACTCATCATTCTCAACGGCGTGTTTTCCATGTCGGAAACCGCGCTGGTGTCTTCGCGCAAGTTGCGTTTGCAGCAATCGGCCGAGGAAGGCAGCGAGGGCGCGGCCGCGGCATTGGCGCTGGCGAATGATCCCAATCGCTTTCTCTCCACCGTGCAATTCGGCATCACCCTTATCGGCACGCTAGCCGGCGTGTTTGGCGGCGCGACCATCGCGGAGAAACTTGCGGCAACGTTCGACGGGATTGAATGGTTGAAGCCGCACCATCATTCCGTCGCGCTGGGCTTGGTTGTGCTCGGCATCACTTATCTTTCGCTCATCATCGGCGAGCTCGTGCCCAAACGCCTCGCGCTTTATCACCCCGAACGCATTGCTTCGGCCATGGCGAAGAGCATGCGCCGGCTTTCGGTGCTCGCTTCGCCGTTCGTGCGTTTGTTGAGTTTTTCCACCGAGGGCGTGCTGCGCTTGTTTCGCATCAAACCGTCGGATGAGCCGCCCGTGACCGAGGAGGAAGTGAAGGCCATGATCGATCAGGGCACCGAGGCGGGCGTGTTCGAAGAAGCGGAGCAAGATATGGTCGAACGCGTGTTTCGCCTCGGGGACCGGCGCGTGAGTACGCTCATGACCTCGCGCAGCGACATCGTGTGGCTCGATCTCGACGACACGGTGGAAGACATGCGCGGCAAAATTTCGGGCAGCGGCTATTCGCGCTTTCCGGTGTGCCAGGGCAGCACGGATAATTTTCTCGGCGTGGTGCGCGTGAAAGATTTGGTGGCGCATAGCTTGAACGCGGCGGCGCTCGATCTGCGCCCGCTCTTGCGCAAGCCGCTGTTTGTGCATGAAAAAATGCGCGCGCTCAAAGTGCTCGAGTTGTTTAAAAAATCGCGCACGCACATCGCCATTGCCATCGATGAGTACGGCGAGATGCAAGGCCTGCTCACGCTCAACGATATTCTCGAAGCGATTGTGGGCGACATGCCGAACCTCGGTATGGCCGAGCAAGCCCAAGCCGTCAAGCGCGAAGACGGCTCGTGGCTCATCGACGCCTATATGCCCATCGACGAGTTCAAACAACTCTTCGAGCTTTCCGAAATGCCCGGAGACGAGCGCGGCGATTACGAAACCCTCGGCGGCTTCGTCATGGTTTATCTCGAACACATTCCCGTGGCGGGCGAAGTGTTTCAATGGAACGAGGTGCGCTTCGAAGTGATCGACATGGATGGCAATCGCATCGACAAAGTGCTGGTGAAGCAGATGCCGCAGGCGGACGCTAATGAAATTTGACGGCTCCAATCGGTAATGAAGCAAGCCTCCCTCATCGTGTCATTCCGTAGGAATCTTTTTAAGCACTCGGAAGTATCTCCAGCGAGTAAAAAGATTCCTGCTGAATGACAGATTTAAGGGGGCGTCATTCCGATTTTGAAAATCGACTTTCATTAGCACATGCGCAGGCAAGGAAAATTCAGTTGCTTGCCTAGTCGGCGCTGCCTATCTTCGCCGCGAAAAGGAAAACGGAATTGCATCCGAGGGAGCGTGGCCATGTCCGTCAAATTCATTTCGCAAGATCTTGCGACGCTGCACGAAGCTTTGCAAATGCGCAAAGAAGAATACGAAGCGCTCTATTCCGCCGGCAAATGGCAGGGCGCGGTCGTGCAAGCGGGTTTTCTGCTCGAGCTTGCGCTAAAAATAGCGATCTGCAAAAATCTCGGCGAGCAGAACTTACCTCGTATTTTTCAGGTTCACGATCTCGAACTGTTGCTCTTCTGCTCCGGTCTGGGGCAGACTTTCAAAAGCAAGCCCGCGCTGCAACGCAATTTTACGGTCGTGCTCACAAACTGGTCTCCGGAATTGCGCTATGAAAAATCCCTCATCACTAAGAAAAAATCGGATGATGTTCATCAAGCCCTTTTTGATCCTTCCCATGGACTTTTAACCTTTTTAGCAACCATTTGAGGCGCCATCATGAGCAAACGTCTACTACTTGAAAAAATAAAGAAACTGATCCACGACTGGGCCGCACAATATCCTAAAGTCGAGTTGGCTTACGTGGAGGTTTACCACAGCGGCATTGCGGACAATATCCACGTCATCGTGGTGGCCAGCCAGGGTTTCGAAAATTGGGAATCAACTGATCGCGAAAACGACCTCTACTGGTTCCTGCGCAAAGCTCTCGGTGATGAATACATCGTGAAGATTTACGTTCTGCGCACCATGACTGAAGAGGAATATGATCGATACGAGGTCGTGCGCGAGTGAAGGCCGTTGTGTAATGCCGGTTTTCATCTCCACACAAAGCCTCTACCCCGTTCGACAACGACTGCACCAAATTGTTTTGCCATCCCACACCGTGTACCTGCTTCAAGGCCTTTCCCATTTGGTTTGTGATTAAATCCCCTCGGAGCTTTTATGAAAAGCAAAAGCGTTTTTTGTTTAATGGCATTCTTGCTCGTTGCGCAAACGGCGCAGCTTTATGCGCAGACACACCCCGAAACCCCGGCGCAACACGACGCGCGCATGCAATGGTGGCGCGAAGCGCGCTTTGGCATGTTCATTCATTGGGGACTCTATTCGATCCTCGCGGGCGAGTGGAAGGGCGTGTCGATTCTCGCGGAATGTATTCGTACCACCGCGCAGATTCCGGTCGTTGTATATGACCAACTCGTGCCGCGCTTCAACCCCGTAAAGTTCGATGCCGAAGCGTGGGTGCAAATGGCGAAGGACGCGGGCATGAAGTATATCGTCATCACTTCGAAGCACCACGACGGCTTTTGTTTGTTTGATTCAAAGCACACGGACTTCGACGTCATGTCCACGCCGTTTCAACGCGATATTCTAAAAGAACTCGCCGAGGCATGTCGCAAAGCCGGTTTGAAAATGTGCTGGTATCATTCGATCATGGATTGGCATCATCCCGACTACTTGCCGCGACGCGAATGGGAGAAGGCGCGCTCGACCGAAGGCGCGAATCTCGACCGCTATATCGCACACCTGAAAGCGCAGCTCAAAGAGCTTGTCACCAACTACGGCGACCTCGGCGTGCTCTGGTTCGACGGCGAATGGGAGAGCACCTGGAACAATGAACGCGGCCGCGATCTTTATGACTACGTGCGCAGCTTGCAATCGAATATCATCATCAACAATCGCGTGGGCGCGAGCCGCGCGGGCATGGAGGGTTTTGATAAAGCGGGCGAAGGCGTGGGCGACTTCGGCACGCCGGAGCAACAAGTGCCCGCCACCGGTTTGACTGGCGTGGATTGGGAATCGTGCATCACGATGAACAACAATTGGGGTTACAATAGCCACGATCAAAATTGGAAATCGCCGACAGAGCTGATTCGCATGCTCGCCGACATTGCGAGCAAAGGCGGTAATCTTTTGTTGAATATCGGCCCGACCGCCGAAGGTTTGTTCCCGCCGGCGAGCATCGAGCGACTGCACGAAATCGGCGCGTGGATGCGCGTGAACAGCGAAGCGATTTACGGCACGCACGCGAGTCCGTTCAAACAACTCGCGTGGGGACGTTGCACGCAGAAGAGTATTGCCGGAGGAACACGGCTCTATTTACACGTGTTCGATTGGCCAACGAGCGGCAGCTTGCGCGTGCCCGGCATTTTTAATCAGACACAAAAAGCTTTTTTGTTGGGAGATAAAGAAACGGCGGCGCTCGCAGTGAAGCGCGAAGCTGATGCGCTGCTCATCAGCGTGCCGCAACAAGCGCCCGATGCGCACAACAGCATTGTCGTGCTCGATATTATTGGCAAGCCCGACATCAGCAACCCGCCGGTGATCGTGAGCGAGTTCGCTATCTTCATTGATGCGCTGCACGTGGCCGTGAAGTCTGAACGCGACACCGTCGAACTGCGTTACACGCGCGATGGCAGCGAACCAACGAACGCTTCGCCGCTCGTGCAAGGTTTGATCACGCTCAAAGAAACGGCGACGATTGCGGCGCGCTGCTTTCG
>CAYNDW010000074.1:0-14449 GCA_964395375.1 uncultured Cytophagia bacterium | reverse complement strand
AAGCGCGAGCAAGCGCTCCGCACGCTCGAAGTTTCGCTTCAAAAAAATCCCAAGCACGTGCGCACGTTGTATCGGTTGGCGCGTTATTACACGGACACGCAAGAAGCCAAAGCGCTGCAACAAGCAGAGGCTCATTTGAGCGTCGTCGTCGATAATCTTCCGGCCAACGTCGCGGCTTATCTTGAGCTTGTGGAATTGCTGCTCAAAAACGGCAAGCCCGCGGTGGCGCTGCAACACATGGAGAGCCTGCGCCAACTGTTGCCGGAGCTGCCCAAAGGTTCGCAGGAAATTTTGCAGGCAAGCATCGCGTTGATGCAAAGCGGGCAGGCCGCGGAGGCGGCAACGCCGGCGCACATGTTTCATAACTTGCTGAAGCCGACGCCTCTTTATCAAGCCGCGCTCGCGGAAGTGCTCGGCGCGAGCGGCGCGATGAGCGGCGAACCGCTTCGCCGGTTCATAAACGAGAGCGCGCTGCATGCGCAGCGGCGCAATGAAATTCCCGAAGCGCTGCGCTTCACGGAAGTCACGGCCACGAGCGGGATGAATCTCGCGGCGAGCGAGAGTGCGAGTGCGCTGGAGGATGATCCGGCGTTCGTGCTCGCGCACGGCGATTATGACGGCGACGGCGATCAAGATGTCTTCGTCTCCGAGTGGCTTGCGCGCGAGAATCGCAGCCGGCAATATTTGTTCGCGAATGATAACGGTGTCTTCGTAGATGTTGCGACTGATGCTGGTATTGGTGTCAGACTAAAGGAACGTGGACTCGGCAATTCCCCACTTGAGGGGGGTGTCGCTCATAATGCCGATAACACCCCCCGAACCCCCCTCAAGGGGGGAATTACTTCGTTTCGCTCGCAGCCTGCTAGCCTTTCTCACAATCGCCGCGATCTCTCTGCGCTCTTTGCGGATTACGACAACGACGGCTATCTTGATTTGTTCATCACCAACACGCGCGGCTTGCGTTTGTATCATAACACCGGCAACGCCGCGTTTCAAGATCTCACGGCCACGAGCGGAATCAAAAGCGAGGACGAAGCGCGAACAGCGTTGTTTGCCGATTTCGATCTCGAAGGCGATTTGGATTTGTTCTTCGCCACCGACGCCGCGCACAAACTCTATCGCAACAACTCCGACGGCACGTTCTCGGAAATCGCGGAAGAGTCCGGCCTCGGCAGCGGCGCAGTGCACGGCAAGCACGCCGCGTTTGCAGACTTTGACGACGACGGCGATATCGATCTCTTTGTCGCGAATCAAAACGGGAGCAATCAATACTTCGATAATTTGCGGCAAAGCTTTTTTAGAGAAACGGCAGCGCAAATTGGATTAGCAAGCACCGGCAACTCCGGAGCGGTTGCGGCCGGCGATTACGACAACGACGGTTATTTTGATTTGTTCGTTGCGAGCCAAACCGGAGCGCACGCGCTCTATCGCAATCGCGGCGAGGGCACATTCGAGCGCGACGTGCACGCCGACAGCGCGTTCGTGAGCATTCAACATATTGCCGGCCTCGACGCGGCATTCTTCGATGCTGATAACGACGGCTTCCTCGATCTCATCATTGCCGGTGCAACGCAAGCATCTCGTAGCGCAGGCATCCTGCCTGCTTCATCGTCGCAAACGCAAAACGGCGCATTCCTCTTTTATAATAACGGCGCAGGAAAATTTTTAAACGCCTCTTCGCTCTTGCCCGAACTGGCGGAAGATTGCAGCCAAGTCGAAGTTATCGACTTGGACAACGACGGCGATCTCGATCTCTTGCTCGCGGGCACGAGCAGTGTTCATGTGCTGCGCAACGACGGCGGCAATATCAACAACGATATCACCGTGCGCCTCGCGGGCTTGCGCACCGGCAGCGGTAAAAATAATTTCTTCGGCATTGGTTCAAAAGTCGAAGTCAAAGCCGGCGATCTCACGCAAGTGCGCGTGATGAGTTCGCCGATTGCGCACTTCGGCCTCGGCGAGCGCGAGCGCGCGGAGGTGGTGCGCGTGGTGTGGAGCAACGGCGTGGCGCAGAACTGGCTCAATCCCGAGCGCAATCAAACCATCACGGAAGATCAAATCTTGAAAGGCTCGTGCCCGTGGCTCTATGCGTGGAACGGCGCGCGCTATGAGTTCGTCACCGATGTTTTGTGGACCAGCGCGCTCGGCATGCCGCTCGGAATTATGCAGGCTGGAAGCCTGCGCTACGCGTTTCCTAATTCCGGTCAAGACTATCTCAAAATTTCCGGCGAGAAGCTTTCCTCCAAAGCAGGAAAATATTTGCTGCAATTCACGAGCGAGTTGTGGGAGACTTCGTTTGTTGATCGCATTCAAGTCCTCGCCGTTGATCATCCCGACAGCGTGGAAATTTTTGTTGATGAAAAATTCACGCCGCCGCCGTATCCCGCGTTGCGCGTTTATGCCGTCGCGCATAAACGCCTGCCCGTTTTCGCGCGCGATGGCAAAGGCTATGATCTGCTCGCGAAGATCGCTCATGCCGAAGGCGAATATATTTCCAACTTCGCGCTCGGAAAGTATCAAGGCCTCACGGAGCCGCACGATCTCATTTTGGATTTGGGCGAGGCGGCGCGCGGCGACAGCGTCTTTCTCTTTTTGCAAGGCTGGATTTTTCCGAGCGATGCGAGCATCAATGTGAACACTTCGCAGGGGAGCGGAGTCAAAGCCACGCCGCCGAGTCTTGAGGTGATTGATGAGTACGGCAATTGGAAAACGATCATCGCGAGCATGGGTTTTCCCAAAGGCAAAAACAAGATAATGGTTTTTGATTTAAGCGGAAAGTTTTTAACGCACGATTATCGCGTGCGCATTCGCACCAACATGCAGATTTATTGGGATCACATTTTCTATGCGACGGAAGTAACGAGCGCAGCGTTGCGACTCACTGCGCTCGAGCCGGAGAGCGCTGATCTGCACTATCGCGGCTTTTCAAAAGTGACGCGCGCCACGCCGTACAGTCCGCATGTTCCCAACTATCACACCATGAGCACGGAGCAGAAGTGGCGTGATTTGACCGGCGCATACACGCGCTACGGCGAAGTCGCGCCGCTACTTTTGCAGTCGGACAGCAAATACGTGATCATGAACGCGGGCGATGAAATGACGCTCGCCTTCGACGCGACCGCGCTACCTGCTTTGTCGCCTGGTTGGAAAAGAGATTTTATTTTTTATAACGACGGCTGGGTGAAAGACGGCGATCTCAACACCGCGCACGGGCAAACGGTGGAGCCGCTGCCGTTTCAGGAGATGAAGGCCTATCCGTATGGCGCGGAGGAGGCGTATCCGAAAGATGAGGAGCACTCGCTCTTTCTCAAAAAATTTAACACGCGCACAGTGAACGCAGAAGCCTTCAAGCGGCTTTTGTTTAAGAACAAGACAAAACATTGAGCGCGAACCTCGAGAATTCGCATTGTGGTTAAGCGCGTTTCTGCTATTTTGAAAACTCGCCTGGAAACTCCGGCGCGAGAAGATTCATTTCGCCCGCTTTTTTAACTTTGAAATCAAAAGGAGCCTTCATCATGGCAGACCCACAGGCCAGAAAGAAATTTACGATTTTGCATTCCAACGATATTCACGGCGATTTTCAGGAGGAAGTGGTGAAAGGCGCGCCAGGACAGATGGTGGGCGGATTATCGCGCTTGTCCGGCTACATCAACAAAGTGCGCCGCGAGGAAAAGAACGTGATCTATCTCATCGCCGGCGACATGGTGCAAGGTTCGATGATCGATTCGGAGTTCAAGGGCGTATCGACCATGGAGCTGATGAATTACTTGTCGCCCGACGCGGCGACAATTGGCAACCACGAGCTGGATTACGGTCTCTATCATCTGCTGTTCTTGGAAAAGATGGCGAACTTTCCCATCGTCGTTTCCAATCTCTATATTAAAAAATTCCACAAGCGGCTGATGCGGCCATACCTCATTCTCCATGTCGACGGCTTCGACATTTTGATTATCGGCATTATCACCGACGAGATCATGTCCAGCTTAAAATTAGATAACGGCATCGGCAGTTTCATCTCTCTGCAAGCCGCGAGCGAGGAAGTGGGCCGCATCTGTAATGCTTATAAAGATGATGATATCGATTTGACCATCTTGCTGACCCACATCGGCTTTGAGGAAGATAAAAAGTTGGCAGCCTTGCTCGATCCGGCATGGGGCGTGGACTTGATGATCGGCGGGCATTCGCACACCATCCTCGAGCAGCCGGAAGTGATCAACAACATTTTGATCACGCAGGCCGGGGTGGGCACGAACCAACTCGGGCGCTTTGACCTCGTGGTGGATGACGCGACCAACAGCATCGTGGAATGGAAGTGGCAATTGCTGCCGGTGGACGAAAAGCTGGCGGAACCGGATCCGGAGCTGCAAAAATTTATTCATTCATTTCAGGAGGTCGTCGATCGCAAATACAACACGATCATTTGCCGGTTCGCGCGCGAGTTGACGCATCCGGACCGCAGCAAGGAAACGGAGCTGGGCAATTTGATCGCGGACATTCTCGCGCAAAATGCGCAAGTCGACGTGGTCTTTTTGAACAGCGGCGCGATTCGCGGCGACAAGCTGGGCCCGCTGGTCACGCTCGGCGCTTTCAAAAGTATTTTCCCTTTTAATCAGCCCGCGCATAAACTCATTGTCACCGGCGCGATGCTCAAGCACATTTTCAAGTATACTCTAAGCCCGGAAGAGCGGCAAAAGCAACGCACCATTTTGCAAATCAGCAAAGGGGTGAAGGTTGTTTATAGCGACGCGAAACGCGATCTTGAGTCGCTGACAATCAACGGCGAACCGGTGCAAGATGATAAGCAGTATTCCATTGCGCTGCTGGATTACTATTACCAAAACTCGGCATCCATGCTCGGCCTCAAGCCGGAAGCGTTGACAGCGCTTGGCGGCGCTAAGGTGGCAACCACGGCCATGGCCGATGTCGTGGAGGAATACTTGCGCAATCACCAAAACTTGAATAGCCAAGTTGAGGGGCGGGTTGTATTCTAACCCCGAGTGCGAAAGGACAATCGCGGTCGCGTTGCGCTAGTAGACTGTTACTTTAATTTTTGTAGTCCCGCCCCCTTGTGGGGCGCTGTCAAGCCAATAGACTCGCGGTTGCAACAATGCCCCACAAGGGGGCAGGACTACGAAATTAACGTAACTGCGCACTTGGCATTCCTGCACGAAAACAAAACGCTCGTTTCCCAGTCATTCACTTCCACACAAATAATTTTATTCGAATCATTCTAGCAAAGGAGTCGCGCATGCGGCACGCAAGACTGCTCCTCCTCCTGCTGTTGAGTTTTACGTGGTTGCTTTCCTGCAAAGGCAAAGAAGAGTCGAGTACGGCCTCGAATCGTCCGGTGATCGGCGTTTCGTTGCTCACGTTGACGAATCCTTTTTTCAAAGAGCTTGGCAATGCCGTGAAAGAGGAGGCGGAGAAGCACGGCTATGACGTCATTCTCGTGGCGGGCGAATTTGATCCGGCGCGGCAACAAAACCAGATCAACGATTTCATCGTCAAGAAAGTCGCGGCGATTTTGCTGTGCCCCACGGATTCGAAAGCGATGGGCGCGGCGCTGACGCAGGCCAATGCCGCGGGCATTCCGATATTTACCGCGGATATTGCTTGCACGGCCGAAGGCGTTGCGATTGTCTCGCACGTGGCAACGGACAATTACGCTGCGGGGCGCTTGGCGGCGCAGGCGATGATCGAAGCGCTCAATGGCTCCGGCAAAGTCGGCATCATCGAGCATCCCGAAGTCGAATCCGCGCAAATGCGCACGCGCGGCTTTGAAGCAGAGCTGGCGGAGCAGCGCGCGAAGAACAATGTGAAGATCGAAATCGTTTCTAGACTCCCGGGCTTGGGTTCGAAGGATCAATCTTTCAAAGCCGCGGAAGATATGCTGCAAGCGCAGCAAGATTTGAGCGGCATCTTTGCGATTAATGATCCGACGGCGCTCGGCGCGGTTGCGGCGATTGAGAAAGCGGGCAAGGCGGGCAAAATAAAAATCATCGCGATTGACGGCCAGCCCGAAGGACGGCAAGCGATCAAAGAGGGCAAAGTGTATGCGGACATCATGCAGCACCCCGAAGTGATCGGCAAGAAGTCGGTGGAGGCGATTGTGAAATTCATGGCCGGCGAAAAAGTGGAGCCGGTGATTTTGATCGAGACGAATATCTATCGGCAGCAGGATGCGATGAATGATCCGACGTTGCGGTGAGACGGATCACAACATGGCATGCGAGGAGCGAACCTCCTCTCTGTCATCCTGAAGGAACTTCTCTAGCCCTGAGACCAGCGTCCAGTGCGAGGGAAGGTTCTTCCAAAATGACAATAACACACTCGGGTGAAGCTCTTTTAGTGAGCATTTTTGCTGCGCATGGCTCCTCCCCAAGAGTTGCGGGTATCATGACACAACACGTCAACAAACATCTCCTCGCCCGCCTTTCTTCCGACTACGGCATACTCGGCGTTCTGGTTTTGCTCTGCGCGTATTTTTCATGGGCGACTTTGCAGGAGCAACATCCCACGGGCGAAGCCGCAGCGAAAGCCGCGGCGAAGACGGTCTTTCGCTCTTTGTCGAAAACTTCCAAGCTGATGATCGTCACCAAAACCGTTGCGCATGACAATGAGTTTGCTGTCGCGCTCGATTCTTTATTTAAAGTCGCTGGCTACAAAACTAGCGCAGTCCTGCAAGGCGATCCCGCCGAAGTGCGGCAAGCGTTGCAAGCGCTCGCGGACTCCGGCATTGTCCTCGATGCGATTGTCACGACGCATGATTACGCGCACGCGGTGCAAAATCTCGTGATGCGTTTCCCCGCGCTGGCCGCCACGAAAGTGTTCATCGCAGAAAGTTATCGCTGGCCGACGTTTCTGCTGCGGGAGAATTTGATCAACGTGCTCAATCAAATCGCGGTGATCGCGATTATGGCGATCGGCATGACGATGGTGATTGTCACCGGCGGCATCGATCTTTCCGTGGGCAGCGTGGTTGCGCTCGCCGCGGTGGTGGCGACGCGCTTGATCGTGAGTTGGGGCGGCACGGAAGCGAGCGCGGCAACGATGATCGCCGCGGCGATGCTTGCGATTGTCGCCTGCGGCGTGCTCGGCGCAGCGTGCGGCTTTTTCATCACGCGTTTCAATCTTCCTCCTTTCATTGCCACGCTCGCGTGGATGTTGGTCGCGAGCGGCCTCGCGTATATCATCGCGGGCGGCGAATCTATTTATGATCTTCCCAACTCGTTCGTGTGGCTCGGCCGCGGCGCGGATTTGTTCGCGATTCCGAATGCCGTGGTGTTGATGTTCTTGCTCTATCTGCTCGCGAACTTCGTCATGGGCCACACGGTTTTCGGGCGGCACATTTATGCCGTGGGCGGCAACGTTGAGGCTGCGCGCTTCTCCGGCATCTCCATTAAAAAAAATCTGCTGTGGGTTTATACCATCTCCGGCGCGATGGCGGGCTTGGGCGGAATCATTCTCGCTTCGCAGCTTAAAAGCGGCGCGCCGACGTATGGCGTGATGTATGAGTTGTACGTGATCGCCGCGGTCGTGGTCGGCGGTGCAAGCCTCTCCGGCGGCGAGGGCAAAATTTTCGGTACGCTCATCGGCGCGTTGATCATCGCCGTCATTCAGAACGGCATGAACTTGACGGGCGTGGAAAGCTACACACAAAAGGTTGTGCTCGGACTCGTGATTCTCGGCGCGGTGTTGTTAGACAAACTGCGGCGCATGGGAAAGTTATTTAATCGGCGATCCTAAGCGATGCAAGCCCGCGAGCGGGGCTGCCACCCAATGGGTGATTCGTCGTTTTCAAACGGCTTGCGCCCCTTCGCCCGAGGCTTATAGCATCAGGCGGGCGTTGGCGCGAGCAGCAATGCGAAATTCAGAAACTAAAATAGACACTGCGGTTTTCTCGTCATGCTGCCATTCAGCCTCCAACTTACGCTGCTCTTTCTCGTCGGTTTTCTCGCGGGCTTCGTGAACATTCTTGCCGCGGGCGGATCGTTGCTGACTTTGCCGGCGCTCATTTTTCTCGGATTGCCCGCGGCCACGGCCAACGGCACGAACCGCATCGCGATTCTCATTCAAAACCTCGCGGCCATTGCCGGCTTTAAGAAGCTCAAGGTGTTCTCGTGGCGCGTGAGCGTGCTCGCCGCGTTGCCCGCGATTTTTGGCGCGATCCTAGGCGCCAACCTCGCGCTCGATATTTCCGAAGTCTGGTTCAAACGCATTCTCGGCGCGATCATGATCGGCGTGCTGGCGCTCATGCTTTATGATCCAAGCAAACGCATTCGCGCGCATACCGGCCCGATGACGCTGACCCGGCAAGTTCTCTTCGGCGTGGGATTTTTTCTGGTGGGCGTATTTGGCGGTTTCATTCAAGCGGGCGTGGGTTTTCTCATCATCGTGCTCATGCTGCTCGCCGGCTTTGATTTGGTGGTGACCAATGCCGTGAAAGTGCTCGTGGTGTTCATCTTCACCCTCGCGGCTTTGGCGGTTTTCATTTTACACGGACAAGTGAACTATCTTTTCGGCACGGTGCTCGGCCTCGGCAGCGCGTTCGGCGGCTGGATCGGCACACATGTGGCCGTGAAAAAAGGCCACGATTGGGTGCGCGCGTTTGTGAGTGTGGTGGTGGTGCTCTTCGCGCTACAGCTTTTGGTGGAATCGTTTTGGTGAGCGAGAGGTTGAACGCCACTTATTCCTGCTTGCGGATATTGTTTGCGAGGCCCTCTTCCAAATGTCATTCTGGAAGAACCTTCCCTCGCGCTTGAGACAGATCTTAAAACGTGAGGTGTCTCAAGATCTACGAAAGGTCCTTCCAGGATGACAAGTTCTGGGGGAGTTGCAAAGCAACCTGCGATGAGCATAAAAACAAAACCATGAACCTACTCTCCGCTTTTTTCTTGATCACGCGCCCTCTCAACGTCATCATCGCCGGAATCTCGATCCTGCTTGCTGCGATGCTGGTCGAGACCGATTTGCAATGCGTTTCAATTTGGTGTGCCGTGGCCGCGGGCATGCTCATCACTGCCGGCGCGAATGTAATCAACGACATTTATGATCTTGAGATCGATCGCATCAACAAACCGCGACGCATACTGCCCGCAGGGCGCTTATCGTTGCGCGCGGCGCGTTGGTACACGATAATTTTATTGGCATGCGGAGTAATTTTTAGTATATTCGCAGGCCTTTTTGCAGCCCTCATCGCGACGAGCAGCGTGTTCCTGGTCATCATATACAGCCGCCGGCTCAAACGCCAACCGCTTATCGGCAACCTTGCCGTGAGTTTGGTTACGGCGCTCGCCTTCGTCTTCGGCGCGCTGGCCGCATGCACGGAAACTTTGCAATGGCAAGCGGGACTCTTTCCCGCGCTCTTTGCTTTTCTGATGCACTTCGGCCGGGAAGTAGTTAAAGATCTCGAAGATCAAATCGGCGACCAAGCCGCGCATGCGCGCACTTTGCCTTTGGCTTATGGACAACGCGCGGCGCAGATCGCGGCCACACTCGCTTTTGCGGCCTTGCTGATCGTGGTGTTGCTTCCTTTTGTGCTCGGTCTTTATCATCAGCCGTATTTGTGGATTATCTTGCTCGGCGTTTATCCGGCGCTCGTATTCGCAACGTGGCAAGTGTGGCGCAATCCCTCGGCAAAGCAGATGCGGCTTACGAGCAACTTGCTCAAAGCCGATATGCTCCTCGGCCTTGCGGCAATTTGGCTCGGCGCGCAACGCTGAGGCCGCGGGAACGACTCCACGAATGACGCGAAACCCACGAATGGCTTTTTTCGCGTCATTCGTGGGTTTCGCGGGCAGAAAATGAAATCTGTTGAAGTCGAACTAAAGACGTCACTATAAACTGTCATTGTTCTCAGCTCTATGCGCGCATTGCTACAAAGAGTCCGGCGCGGCTCGGTTCAAGTTGAAGGCAAACTCGTTGGCGCGATCGACCGCGGCTTGGTCATTTTGCTCGGCATAGCGAAGACCGATACGCTCGCGGAAGTCCGTTACCTCGCGGAGAAATGCGTCAACTTGCGCGTATTCGAAGATGAGGCAGGCCACTTCAATCGTTCGTTGCTCGAAGTTGGCGGCGGGGTGTTGGTGGTTTCGCAGTTCACGTTGTATGGCGACACGCGCAAGGGGCGCCGCCCCGGTTTTGACTCCGCCGCGCGCCCGGAAACGGCCGAGCCGCTTTATCTCGCTTTCATTGAAGAGTTCAAAAAATATCCCCTCACCGTCGCGCACGGCATTTTCGGCGCGATGATGCTGGTTGAAATTCATAACGACGGCCCGGCGACTTTTCTCGTGGAAACGCCGGCGCCGACCGCACAAATGTGAGCGCATGAAGTTTCCATTCGCATTGCCCAACAAGCCCATCATCCTTGCTTCTTCCTCCCCGCGCCGCGCCGAGTTGCTTAAAAAAATCGGCCTTGCATTTCGCGTCCATCCTAGTGCCGTTGCTGAAGATGATCTCTTAAACCTCGCTCCCGTTGCGATGGTCAAAGCTTTAGCGGAACGCAAGGCGCTCTCCGTGGCGCAACAATATGAGCACGCATTGGTGATCGGCGCGGACACGACCGTGGTGCTCACGGAAAAGATTTTGGGCAAACCCGAATCGCCTGCGGCTGCGCGAGAAATGCTCGCTCTGCTTTCCGGCAAAACGCATGTGGTTTATACCGGATTCACCTTGGTCGATCGCCCTTCGCGGCGCACGATTACGCAAGTAGAGAAAACGGAAGTGACGTTTCGCGAATTGGAGGCGGAAGAGATCGCAGCGTACGTCAACACCGGCGCGGCGCAGGACAAGGCCGGCGCTTATGGCATTCAAGATTTCAGCGCGGTCTTCACCGAGCGCATCAACGGATGTTTCTACAACGTCGTGGGCTTTCCATTGACGCGATTTTATTTGGCGCTGCGCGAGTTCCTGGCATGACCGCCTCGGATTGTCATTTTGAAGAACCGCCCTCGCACTTGGAAGAGTTCCGAGAACTAGGGAAGTTTCTTGCCGGATGACATTTCAGAGGCGGGCGTTGAAAAAAGTGACGCAGTAGAGTTTCGAATGGGTGCGTTGCTGTGAGCGAGCGGCTCGTCCGCATCATGTTCGAACCGATTACGCGGAGAGTGGATGATGATGGAAATTGGACAACAAATCAAAGCAGCACGGGAGCAGCAGGGCCTCGCGCTGGAAGACATTGCGAAGAACACGCGCATCGGCCTTTCCTATTTGCGCGATATCGAGCACGGCAAGTTTGATTTTTTGCCGCGACCCTACGTGCTCGCTTTCACTAAGACGTTTGCCAATCATGTGGGCTTGCACGGCGAAGAGCTTGCGCAGCAATTGAAAACGGCGCTCGCGCCACCCGCGGCGGAAGAACCCGCGCTCGCCGCGGGGTACGCTGCTGCCAGGCCGGAAGCGAGCTTGCCGCGTGCGTCCGCGCATACCGCTTCCGCCGCACCGGCCTTGCCCTATTTGCGCGAGATTTTGATTGGCGCCGGCATCGTGCTGCTCGTGGTGGTCTCGATGTTCGTGGTTTCTAATTCTTCGAAGGAGCAGGCCGAGGAAAAAACTCCGAGCGCGACGCGTTCCGCGAACAACGTGCAAGAGATGTCGTTTGAGGAAATGGCCAAACAAGTCGCCGCGATTGCAGACTCGCAAGCCAAAGCGGAGCGGGTCGAACCTAAGCTGCTCACGCTCGAAGCGAATGTTGCCGCGCCGGTGTGGATGCGCGTGGCCGTGGATAGCGCCGCAGCCGTGGCGAATACTTTCCCGCGCGGCAATGTTTCCTGGCAGGCCAAAGAAAAATTTTCTCTGCGTGTGGGCAACGCGGGTTCGGTCACTTTCGTTTTAGATGGAAAGCCTTTGGGAAAAGCCGGCGTTAGTGGGCAACGCATGGATATTGTCGTCACCCGCGAAGGTTTTAAAGACCAGCGCGTTCTGCCACCGCCGCGTCCGCGTGTGAGAGCGGATTCGAGCGGGACGTAAACGAGGAAAAAACTATAGGAGTAAAACATGGCTCAACGCACATTTATTGCCGTTATTCACAAAGAGGACAATTGGTACGTCGCGGAATGCCCTCACCTCGGCACCGTTAGTCAAGGGCGCACAGTGGAAGAAGCAATTGCAAATTTACGCGAAGCGACTGAGCTTTATTTGGAAGAGTTTCCTCTACCGGAGAATGGCCATACGTTATTGACCACTTTTGAGGTAGCCCATGCCAAAGCTGCCTAGCGTTTCGGGAAAAGAGACGATTCGCGCGTTGGAAAAAATTGGTTTCGAAAAAATCCGGCAGCGCGGGAGTCATATGATCTTGAAAAAAGAAACGGCTCAAGGCAGCGTTGGTTGTGTCGTGCCATTGCACGATGATCTGGCAACTGGCACTCTTCATGGAATTCTAAAACAGGCTAAAGTTTCTGTTGATGAGTTTATCCAAAACCTGTAACCATACATTTTGCCGCAACAAGGAAAAATAAAGTTGTCCCAACGCATTCACTTCATCGCCATTTGCGGCACGGGCATGGCCGCGCTTGCGGGCATGCTCAAGCAGCGCGGATATGAAATCACCGGCTCGGATACGAATGTTTATCCACCCATGAGCACGTTTTTGGAAAGCCTGGGCATTCCCGTGTTCAACAGCTTCGACGCGGCGCATCTCACGCCCGCGCCGGATTTGGTCATCATCGGCAACGCCATGTCGCGCGGCAATCCCGAGGTGGAGCATGTGCTCAATGCGCAAATCCCTTATGCTTCTTTGCCCGAAACATTGAAGAGCCATTTCATTCGCGGCAAATACTCCTGCGTGGTCGCGGGCACGCACGGCAAAACCACAACGAGCAGCTTGCTCGCGTGGACGTTGCAGCACGCGGGCTTGGAGCCGAGCTTCTTCATCGGCGGCATTCCCGAAAATTTCGGACAGGGCTTTCAACTCGGCAAGGGCAAGCACATCGTGCTCGAAGGCGATGAATACGACTCCGCGTTCTTTGACAAAGGCCCGAAGTTTTTGCACTATATGCCGAACCTCGTCATTCTCAACAACGTGGAATACGATCACGCGGATATCTATCGCAGCTTCGAAGACGTGCAAATTTCGTTTCGCCGCTTGCTCAATCTCATTCCCTCCCAAGGTTTTTTGATTGCGTGCAGCGACGATCCGACCGTGCGCGACATGTTGCCGAAAGTTTTTTGCAAGGTGATCACGTTCGGCGTAAGCGAGGAGGCAGAGTGGCGCGCGGAAGAGCTTCGCGTGGTGGAAGGCGGCACGGAGTTCGTTGTGCGGAAGGGCCCAGATCGTCTCGGACCTTTTTTCGCGCCGTTGAGCGGCGCGCACAATGTTAAGAATGCGCTCGCCGTGCTTGCGGCTTCGCAGGTGCTGGGCATTCCGCGCGAACAGGCCGTGGCCGCGTTGCGGCAATTCAAAAACGTGCGCCGGCGCATGCAATTGCTTTATGATGAACAAGGCCTAAAAATTTTCGACGACTTTGCGCATCACCCCACGGAGATTCGCGAAACCCTCAACGGTTTGCGCCAACGCTTTCCCGAACGGCGCTTGTGGGCGGTGTTCGAGCCGCGCTCGGCCACGGCGAAGCGCAAAATTTTCGAGCAAGAATATCTCAACGCTTTTCATGCGGCACACCAAGTCGTGTTCGCGCCGGTGCATCGTCCCGACAAAGTGCCGGAAGCGGAACGGCTCTCGCTCGAAGCCGTGGTCGAAGGTCTGCGCACGCAAGGCAAGACCGTCGCGATCACGGCCACGGGCGAGGACATGGCTAATCACATTCTGTCCCAACTGCGCGAAGGCGATCTCGTGCTGTTCATGAGCAACGGCGATTTTGGCGGAACGCCGGCGA
Source organism: uncultured Cytophagia bacterium (assembly GCA_964395375.1). Classification (GTDB taxonomy): domain Bacteria; phylum Zhuqueibacterota; class Zhuqueibacteria; order Zhuqueibacterales; family Zhuqueibacteraceae; genus JABWAN01. The sequence continues at coordinate 620 of CAYNDW010000074.1, read as the reverse complement.
AGTTGGCGCAGAAATTAAAAGCGGGCGCGTTGCAAACGACCTAAGCGCTCTCTAAACACTTATCGGTACGAGGATAGTATGACCGAACATCATGACGACTATACGGAAGCATTCGAGCCGGAAGGTTCTGCTCCCCATGCAGAAGAATTTCAAGAACAAGCGCGCCCGCCTCGGCGTGATCGCGACCGCGATCGCCCTAGCGGCGGACGCTCGGGCGAACGCCGTTCATTTAGTGATCGCGGCCGCGGAGGGTATCGCCCGCGCGAGGAAGAAGAGGTTGATCCGCGCATTGCGGAGATGATTCGCGAAACGGAGGAAAAACTTGCGGCCACGTATCATCCGGTGCAGGTCGAAAACCTCAATCCCTTCGAGCGCAAGCAGTTTCATCGCCACTTCGAGCGGCGCAAATCTTCTTATCAAACCAAAACCTACCGCAACGAGGACAATCATGTGCTCTGGATTTTTCCGGTGGGAAATTTAAAACGGTTTTTGGAAGGCAAAGCCCAAGAGGCAATCACCAGCGGGGTAGAACTTGCGCTGCCGCCGATGAGCAATTACGAACGCTTTCTCGCGCACTACATTTTGAAAGACCTCGGCACCGTGGAATCGACTTCCGCGGG
>CAYNDW010000073.1:0-14510 GCA_964395375.1 uncultured Cytophagia bacterium | reverse complement strand
AGGATCGCAATCCTCGAAGACTCAAGACTGGTGGAACTCTTAACCGAGAGGCCGGAAAATGAGCGAATGGTCGGGGATATATATTTAGGGAAAGTCGTCAACGTGGTGAAGGGGATGCGCGCGGCGTTCGTGGATATCGGACAGGAACAAGATGCGTTCCTCCACTTTAGCGATATCGGCGAGCAGTTGTATGATTATCGCGCCTTTTTAGAGCCGGAACCCGGCGCTGAAAACGGACAATTTCGACCGCGCAATGATCACCATCGTCCGATACCCAAAGAAGGGCAAGAGATTCTGGTTCAGATCATCAAGGAACCGATTAGCACCAAGGGCTGTCGCATAACGACGGAGTTATCGATACCCGGCAGGTATATGGTGCTCGCTCCCAACATCGATATTGAAGGCGTTTCAAAAAAAATCCAGAGCATTAAGGAGCGGCGGCGACTCAAGAAAATCGTCCAAACCCTGCGCCCGTCAGGCTTCGGAGTGATTATTCGTACGGTCGCCGAAGACAAAGACGAAGAAACGCTGCGCGCCGATCTGGATAACGTGCTCAAGACCTGGCGCAAAACCCAGGAACGCCTTAAAAGCGGCAAACTCCCTTCTCTGGTGTATAAAGACCTCAGCATGGCTTCCAGCGTCATTCGTGATTTATTTACGCTGGACATTGATCGCGTTGTGGTCGATTCGCGGAAACTGCACCAACAGACGATTCAGTACCTCAAAGAAGTCACCCCACAGCTCATTGATCGAGTGGAGTTGTATCACGGCAAGAAACCATTGTTCGACATGTATGGCATTGAGCAAGAGATCGACAAGAGTCTTGCGCGCAAAATTTGGACGAAGAGCGGAGGGTACATCCTCTTCGACCATGCGGAAGCGTTGAGCGCCATCGACGTCAACAGCGGCAAATTCATGGGCCGAGCGCACCATGATGAAAATGCCTTACGCATCAACCTCGAGGCCGGAAAAGAAATTGCCAGACAGCTACGCTTGCGCGATATCGGCGGCATTATCGTTGTGGACTTCATCGACATGAGCGATATGCGCTGTCGCAAGCGTTTGCAAGACGAGTTCCGCAGAGAATTGCGAAAAGATCGTGCGCAATCGAGCATCAGTGCCATCAGTGAATTTGGCCTGATCGAGATGACACGAGAACGAGTTCGCCCGAGTTTGCTGTTTTCTTATACTGAAACCTGCCCAACTTGCGACGGTACGGGCCGGATGGTCTCAAAAGCCACCGTGCTCACTCGCATCGAGCGCTGGCTTATCAGATACAAACTCATTGGCGGAGAACGCAGCTTAGGCTTGATGGTCCATTCTGAAATGGTGAAGTTTCTCACGGAGGGTTTGAGTAGCCGTATCCGCCGTTTAATGTGGCGCTATTGGCTCAAGCTCAACGTGCTCACGGATGATACCTTGCGTATGGAAGAATTTAAATTCGTCTCCAAACGCGATGGCCGGGAAATCACCATTTAATGCCTGACGATTTACTGCTTCATTCTCGCGTACCGCTGGTGACTCGGGCGTTGCACTCAAGCTTTAAGTTTTTGGGGCAAATTTCGCCTTGACAAAAAGCGGGGTCATGTTTATATTGCCCCCGCTTTTTTTATTTCATGCGCAAATAACTTCGTTAAAGGAGTGGTTCGATGTACGCAATGGTTGAAATTGCCGGTCAGCAATTTAGAGTAGAAAAAGACAAAACGATTAAGACACAAAAACTCACTGGCGAAGTTGGTGACAACGTCACTTTCGAGCGCGTGTTGTTGGTCGGCGATGGCGAGCAAGTTCGTATTGGCCAGCCCCTGGTGCAAGGCGCGAACGTGGCCGGAACGATCATGGATCAATTTCGCGATGACAAAGTCATCGTCTTCAAAAAGAAGCGCCGCAAAAGTTATCGCCGTAAAAACGGCCACAGGCAATCTTTGACCAAAGTTCGCATTGAGGCGATCAACGTGTAACGCAGGCTTCCAGTCTGCAAATCAAGCAGGCAAGATGCCTGCGTTACGATTACGATAAGGAGCAAAACGAATGGCACATAAGAAAGGGGTTGGCAGTTCGCGCAATGGTCGCGACAGCAATCCTCAATTCTTGGGCGTAAAACGATACGATGGTCAAGTCGTGACCGCTGGCAGCATTCTGATTCGCCAACGCGGCACGCGCGTTCATCCCGGCGACAACGTCGGCAAAGGCAGCGATGATACCTTGTTCGCGTTGATCGATGGCAAAGTCAAGTTTCAACGCTTGGACAAATTCAGAAAAAAAGTAAGCATTCTGCCCGCCTAAAATTGCATATCGCAATCAAAAGCATTCTAAATTTTAAATTGAAAATCTTCAATTTAAAATTTACCATAAGGCCGTTGTTATGAAATGATTCGAAGCGAGGTCAAGTTCTAACTCAACTTGGCCTTTTTTATTTTAACCAGGAAATGGAGACGCATATGAAGATCACTGTTGTTGGTGCTGGACACGTCGGCGCAACCACGGCTTTGCGCCTGGCCGAAAAAAGATTGGCCAATGAAGTCGTCGTGATTGACATTCTCGAAGGCATTCCCATGGGAAAGAGTCTTGATTTGTGGGAATCCGCGCCCATCGAAGGTTTCGATTGCAAAGTCATCGGCTCGAGCAATGACTATTCGCTCACGAAAAACTCCGATCTCGTGGTCATCACCGCGGGCTTGGCGCGCAAGCCCGGCATGAGCCGCGACGATCTGCAAGAGAAGAACGCGGGCATCATCAAAGGCGTGACGGAAAGCATCGTCAATCAATCGCCGCAATGCAAAATCCTAATGGTCACCAACCCGCTCGATGTGATGACGTATGTGGCGATGAAAGTCAGCGGCTTCGAACCGAATCGCGTGTTCGGGATGGCCGGCGTGTTGGATACCGCGCGTTATCGCACGTTCATCTCGATGGAATTGAATGTCTCTGTACGCGATATTAGCGCGCTCGTGCTCGGCGGCCACGGCGATGACATGGTGCCATTGCCGCGCCTCACCACGGTCGGCGGCATTCCGTTGCCCGAGTTGTTGAGTCAAGATCGCATCAATGCCATCGTCGACCGTGCGCGCAATGGCGGCGCTGAAATCGTGAAGTATCTCAAAGAAGGCAGCGCCTACTATGCGCCTTCCGCCGCGGTCGCGGAGATGACCGAATCCGTGGTGCGCGACTCCAAGCGCGTTTTACCCTGCGCGGCTTGGCTTACTGGTCAATATGGTTTGAAGGACGTCTACGTCGGCGTGCCTGTGAAGCTGGGCAAAGATGGCGTCGAGCACGTTTACGAAGTGAAGCTCAACGACGGAGAAATGAAAATGCTGCACGAATCCGCGCAGCATGTGAAAGAGAGTATTGCAAAGTTGAAGCTGTAGCGATAGCGAAGAGTGCTCTTTCGCCGAATAATAGTGAAGTTGCTTTTCTCCAAGCTCTGAGATTTAGCAACTTCACTTTACTGCTCATGAGTTCGAACTTATTGGATTCACCTCGAGTCGGGCGGTTGTAATGTAATTCTTCGCAGTTTCAATCGCTTGAACAACTCGCTTCAATTCACGCTCAGGGGTACGGAACCAATCAGTGCTCCAGATTCGGTGTATTTGCCAACCTAGATTTTCAAGAATTTGTTGTCTCAATCTATCTCGATCACGGGCCGAGCGAGCACTGTGGTACGTTGCACCGTCACATTCAATGCCAAGCACATAGAGTCCAGGGCGGTCCGGATCGACGATAGCCAAATCAATGAAGAACCCCGCTAAACCGACTTGATGCTTCACGATATACCCAACATTTCGTAAAGCCTGCGCAACTGCTGTTTCAAAAGGTGAATCTGCTTCCCTTTCGGTAGCCACAGCTATCTCCAACCTGCCCGTTTGCGCATATTCTAAAAACATTTTTAACGCTTCGATCCCTCGAGCTTTGCTACGATTCAAATCAATGTCGTTTGCAGTAAGATTTGTAAAAACTTCGCACCTCTTTCGAGCGCGTGATATTAAAACATTCAAACGGCGTTCCCCACCTGCGTTATTCAAAGGACCAAAGTTCATTGACACGATCTTGTTTTCATCATGCCCATAACCTATACTTATAAAAATGACATCGCGCTCATCCCCTTGAACATTTTCAAGGTTTTTGTTGAAGAAAGGTTCGTGCGGATTTGATGAGAAAAAGTTTTCACATGAGGGATCCGCACGCTTCAGAAGTTCGAGTTGATCATCAATCGCTTGCATTTGTGCCATGCTAAAAGCAACGACTCCGAGCGTCAGCTTGGAAGACACACGTGCATGCTGCATAACAGCCTCAGCAACGGCTTTAGCTTCTTTCGGATTGGTTTTACTTTTACCTCGCTCATAGCAAGTATTGGGTAAATAATGATACTTTAACCCTAAATCGGTTTTCGAATTATCAGGACTTGGAAAAAGTACCAAGCGGCTTTCATAAAAGAAGCGATTTGAGACTGCAATTAAGGCTTCATGCTGACTTCTATAATGCCAACGCAGCATCTTTTCCGGTGCGCCTTGAGCCAAGAACAATCCTAAAATGCTCTCCAAATCTGAAGTCGCGTTCTCTTCACTCTCATCACCGTCCGCCAAAATGTGATCATAACGGTTTATCGGTGGTAATTGCTGAGTGTCACCAACTACGACGACTTGTTTTCCTCGAAGTATTGCTCCAAATGCATCAACTGGCTGTACCTGGCTAGCTTCATCGAAGACAACCAAATCAAATTCTAGACTTTCCGGAGACAGGTATGTGGCTATCGAAAGGGGACTCATCATAAAGACAGGTTTGAGCTTTTGAATAGCAATGCCTGCTTTGGCGATTAGCTGTCGTATAGATAAGTGACGGGATTTCTTTTGGAATTCTCTTTTCAAAACTTGTAACTCCGCTCCGGAGCAAAGCCCTGCAACCCTTTGCCAGTGTGAGTGGGCTATCTTTTTTTGATTGTTTTCTAAGAGCCTTTTATCTAGTTCGCGAAATTTCGTTATGGCTAAACGATGTCTATCCTCGTCGAAGTTTTGCAATGCATTTCTTTCCCTGTAAGCGCGTTCAAGAAGGCTTTCATACCAAGTGCTTTGGAACAGTGGAAGGAGTTGGTGTTTTGCTTCCGGCCAAGATTCTGCTATTGTCACGATTGGCTCAAGCTCTTCTTGCAGGCAGATTTCCTTTAACCGATTGTACGCAATCAATGCTTGAAGTTCATCGAAGTTTTCAAGCCACTGACTCAAAGTTTTTCCAACGACAGCAAAGCCTTGATCAAATTTGGCTTGGCGAATATTTTCGTCGAGTAATAAGGCATTTGCAATATCTTGCAATAAACTCGTGTGCTCATTAAAAATACTTTGCAGGCGCAAAGCGTCTTGTTGCACATCTGCTTTGGACGGTTCATTTGCTAGTATGCTCAATACGCTTTCAGGTATTGCACCTGTAACGATTTTCGGGTGCAAAGCAAAAAGCCACTTTGACAAACTTTCCAGCGTATTCCAATCTGAATCACCGCGACGCCATTTTTTCCCAAACACGAATTTACCTAAAGCCTCGCCCTTTCGAAAACTAGCGGCCAAATCTTGCGCCTCCAAGATTGCATCTATAGATTTGATTCTCTGCTCAACTGGAATTGGGGTTTTGCTGCGAAAAAGACACTTAGAAGTGCCCGCAGCTTTTCTGTAATCACGAGACAGAAAACGCCGCCATGCATGGCCAAAAGTCATCAGGTTTTTCTGCGTCTCTTTTAAATTTTGTTTCCAAGCTTCCGCAGTGAGAACACTATTAAAGGCATCGTAAATTTCATTTATTCTTTTTCCAACTCTTAGCAGTTCAATGATTTCCTTATGGCGTGTTATCCATTCTTTTGCTTTGATATTGACCTCCAACAGGTTCGGAGCGTCTGCAATTACCTGGAGAATACTTTGTAATTTTTCAGTATCTGTTCGAGACTGCGGGAGTGGGTATCTGAGACTTTCTGCAAGCTTTTTTAGAATTGCCTGCAAGTGCGAGTTTACCTCACATGCTTTGGATAACAAGTTTTGGAGTCGCTTCTCATCGTTAGGCAAGGATACTTTGAGCTTGCTGCCCCAGAAAGGGTGTTTATTGGGAATACCAAGAGCCGTCAATTTTGACTGCAACTCTTCGATGAGAATTTGCTTTCGAGCGAATTGCTCGTTTTGCCAATTCATTTGTAAGGTAAATTTTATCGATGAAAAATTTGCATAGGGATAATTTTGTCGAATCTTGCTAAGCTCGCCAATTGCGCGATGGGGTGAAATTTCGCTTTCTCCTATCGGCGTATTAACTGCTTCACAATACGCGTTGAGCCGATTTAGGATTTCCTCCAGGCTCTTGATTTCAGTGTCGAGCCTATGCAATATGGGTTCATGAGTTTGTAATGTGCGTTCGAGTTCCTTGAGTAAGGTTTTTTTGTTGGTTTTATTGCTATGCAATTCAAAACAGGCGTCGCCTAAACCAATCTTGTCTAAGCGTCGTTTCACCACTCCCAGTGCTGCCATCTTTTCTGAGACAAAAAGCACCCGCTTTCCGTTTCCGATGGCGTCTGCAATAATATTCGTGATGGTTTGTGACTTGCCAGTTCCTGGAGGTCCCTGAATAACTAGATTTTTCCCCTGCTGTACATTGTAGATTGCTAAAGTTTGGGAGCTATCTGCATCAACAACCAACTTGAGTGCGTCAAATTTTAGGTGCTTATCTAAATGATCAGTTTCGCCAATCGGCAGCGGATTTCTATGAAAACCGTCTTGCAATAAAGCCTTCATGATCGGATGGTCAACAGGACTGGATTTGCTGGGCCATACGGATACATCTAAATCTCGGTACATTAGAAATTTTCCAAAAGAAAAGAACCCAAGCACGATAGCTGAACGATCGACAACCCACTCCGATTGTGCTTTAACTGTTTCTGTTATTGCATCAAAATAGTCATCGATTCTCAACTCTTCGAGAGACGGCATTGGTGGAAGCCCAACGTTAAACTCCGAAAGCTTCGCGCGGAGAGAAAGATTTTCAGATATATCCTCGTCGGTGTAACGAGCTTGAAATTTTGACTGTGCATTCGTGCGGCTCAATTCGACAGGGGCCAGTATCAGTGGCGCCTGACGACACTCTTGGCTGTTATCGGCTTCCAGCCAATTGAGCATGCCAAATGCGAGAAACAGAATATTGGCCCCTTGTTCTTCAATAAAGGTGCGATAGGCATAGTATGTGGCCAGCAATCGCGCGTAGAGTTTAGCTGGAGGATACGGCGTTTTTAGTTTTAGAATTGCCTGATCATCCTGCTGCCCTTGGTTCGATTTGTGTTGAGACTCGTTTTGCGTTGGTAAAAATGCAACCCACTTTTTTTCATGCACGACTGCGCGAAATATTTCGGTTAGTGATTCGCTGGAAATTTCCGCTCCGCGAATTTTTGAAGATCTATAGTTTAGTAAAGTGTTACGTGCGCTGAGATCAAGCAGGGCTTTTCTTGCGACTTCGAGTCTTGAATGTATGCTATGTTTGTGTTCGGGCACGATGGGCTATCCTTTGAAAATGAGGTTTTTGTCGTCTCTTCATGTTTGAGCTCTTAAGCGACAGCATTAGTGGCGCATGGCAAGATTTCCCCATGGAAAGTGGAATAATACATACCCCCATTGGGAGGCGAATGAAGAAATTCTATTTTTTCAGAAGGCTTGGTTCCTTCTCAGAGAGCTATAAACAATGTCTCGCTTGACTTTTGCGGAACGCTGGTATAAGTTATTTCTACAATCAATTGGGTCGCGCTTCTTGTAATGGGCCTTCTGTAATACAATTGTTGTTTAGCTAGGTTGAACTCATGGATCTCAACTACATCGCCCTCGCTATCCCCGTTTTCATACTTCTCATTGGCGTCGAACTGGCCTTTGCGCGGCATGAGCAAAAAGAATTTTATCGCTTCAATGACACGATCAACGATTTGAGCTGCGGCATTGCGCAACAAGTCGTTGGCATCTTTTCGAAGGTGCTCATCTTCGCCGGCTATTTGTGGCTCTATGAAAATTTCCGGATGCTCGAAATTTCTACGACTTCGCTCGCCGCGTGGGTGATGTTGTTGTTCGGAGTTGATCTGTGCTATTACTGGTTCCATCGCGTGAGCCATCGCATGAATGCGCCGTGGGCCGCGCATATCGTGCATCATCAAAGCGAAGATTACAACCTGGCCGTGGCGCTGCGCCAAGGCACGTTTCAAAGTTGGTTCTCGTGGATTTTTTATCTACCTCTCGCGCTTATCGGCTTCCCGCCGCCGATGTTTCTCACCATGTCGGCCTTTGACACGCTCTACCAATTTTGGATTCACACGCGCGCGATCGACAAGCTCGGCCCGCTGGAATGGATCATGAACACGCCTTCGCACCATCGCGTGCATCACGGCCGCAATCCAATCTATTTGGATAAAAACTATGCGGGCATTTTTATTATTTGGGATCGCATGTTCGGCACGTTCGAGCCGGAGGTTGAGCCGGTGGTTTATGGCGTGACGGAGCCGCTCAACAGTTGGAATCCGCTTTGGGCGAACTTTCATTACTGGGCCAAGCTCAAGGATCTTGCGACGCAGTTCCCCCGCATGATTGATCGCGTAAAACTCTTCTTCATGCCGCCGGAATGGCGACCTGCGGGCCTCGCACCGTTGCCGCCGCATCCCGAGGTCAAGCCGGAAACGTATATCAAATACGAAACGCAAGTGCCGCGCGGCGTGGCGTGGTATGTGTTCGTGCAATTCGCGCCGGTGATTGTCGCGACGTTTCTTGTTTTACAAATGGAAACCACTTGGTTGATGCCCACGCTTGCTGCGGTTGCCGCTTTGATCATGCTCGCGATATTAACTCTGGGCGGCATGTTGGATAAAAGAAGCTGGGCGTTCAGCGCGGAAATGGCGCGGCTCGTCGTGCAAGCAGCTAGTATGTTGTTCGCGATTCGAGCGTATCAAAGCTTCCTCTTGTTCGCGGCGACTATCCTGTTTATTACTTCTGTTTTTATCTTTTGGCTCATGCGCTATCGCGATCTTTTTCGCCGCAAGCGCGTTGTCGCCACCGAAGCTTAAATTGGCTTTCCCAAAAATAAAAAAGCCCCGGGTCTTTCACTCGGGGCTTTTTTCGTTTAAAAGAAAAGCTACATTCAAACTACGGGCACGTCACATCGTTCAATTGCTCATCCCAACAAGCTTTGTTCCCGCCATTGTAATTCGGGGCGGTGATTGAACCGGCCTTCGTTGTTGCATCCCACACAATCGCCACCGTCACGTTGTCCGAAACATCCTTGTAAGTTACGCTCCGCGCGGCGCCGTTGGTGTTGTAGGTGACTTTGTCGCCGAAAGTCGGCACGCCTTGCTCAATCGCGGTGAGTTCGAGCGTGGCGTTGCTTTGATCGGGCGCTTGCCAATCGATGCGTAGCACTTTGATGGCATTGGCCGGGCGAAGTGCATCGTAAATTTCCCAATAGCCGGTTTTGTTGTCAAGCTGCGCGCGGCCTTCATACCAGAGGAAATTATTCAACGCGGGCGAAACGCCGGTGGTGCTGATGCGCATTTCAAATACGGCTTCACGCGCTTGCTCGTCGATCCATCCGGCCAAATCCGCTTTGAAGGTTTTGGGCCCGTCGTTGACCGTGACGATCCAATGAAATTTTCCGTCTGCTTTTAACACGGGCTGTTGTGAAAGCGCTGCGACAAAAGTCGCTGTAGGCACGGCGAGAATGCTAGCGACGCCGAGATTGATGGTCGCCACGGTCAAGCGCGCGGTGATGAAATTCAAGCCCACCGCGTTGGCGTCTGCTTGGCCTTTGGGCAACGCTTGGTTGAAGGCACTGAGATCGAGCGTGATCGAATTTTGCGGCGGCAGCGTGGGTTGTTGTTTGTTGTCGACGCCGGTCGGGTTCTTGTCGCAAGCGGTCAGGAGCAGATGCGCTGCCATCAATGCCACGACGCAGAGTTGGTTGATCGAATTTCTTTTCATGGTAAATCCTCCTAATAGAGTTTAGAAACGAGAGTGGATGGTTTTGCGTTTTGTTGATTCAAGTATTATGCCGCCACTGCGGCGAGTTTGCGCGTGTTGTTTTTGTGAAATTTTTGATTTGGACTCCGCCTTAGGCTTGTGAAAAAAATCTACAGTGTTTCCATTCGGCAACGACGAAGCAAAGCCGCATGATGAAACTCCGCTGCGGGAAGAATGTTTCTGCTTTTAAGGCTCGCGCCGGCGCATTACCGGGAAGGCGATTGCGGCTTTTAGGATTTAGCCCACTGTTGCGCGCAAGCTTTAAAACCGATAGTTTGCGCGCATTTCGCGCGGAAAATATGCTTGACTCTTGCGCGGCTTTGTTAGTACATTCGCCAACCTTTTAAACGATGATTAACGCTTTTCGTGAACGTGCAATGGCTTCTCTGAATCGAAACGTGCTCATCGTCAATCAGAATTACGAGCCGATGAGCGTTATTTCCGCCAAGAAAGCGGTCGTGCTGATTTATCTGGGCAAAGCCGAGATCATCGAACGACATCCACGATTGGAAGTTCGTTCGGTGCGTTTGGTCATGCCGTTTCCCAGCATTGTCCGTTTGGTCTCATTTGTGTCCATTCCGCGCAAACGTGTGGTGCTTTCGCGCCGGAACATCATCAAACGCGACAGCGGCCGTTGTCAATACTGTGGCTCTTCGCAGAAGCCGCTCACGGTCGATCATGTGTTGCCAAAAAAACGCGGCGGCGAAGACTCGTGGGAAAATCTGGTGTGCGCGTGCGTGTGGTGCAACAATCGCAAAGGCAACCGCACGCCGGAAGAAATCAGGATGCCGCTCCTGCGCAAGCCGCAACGCCCCAATCATATTTTCTTCATGCAGCATTTCGTGGGCGTCGTGGATGAAGGATGGAAACCCTACTTGTTCATGAACTAATCTTGCAGCGATTCGCAGGCGAATACTTTCGACGATGCGTCCTCGGCTTGGAGGCATTCAAATAAGCAAGCCTGAGGCGCATTTTGTTTTTCGACCTATTCAGACCTTCCACGTTAAGACAACCAGGAAGGTCTTTTCACGTTTGATCTTTTCACTTTAATGTTGGAAGCTTTGTACTCTTGATGAACAAACGACGCATTCTAAGCGGTATGCGTCCGACCGGCCGACTACATATCGGCCACTACGTCGGCGCACTCGAAAACTGGGTTCAACTCCAAAAAGAATTCCACAACTTTCACCTCATCGCGGATTATCATTCGCTCACCACGACGCTCGATACTTCAGCGCTTTATCAAAACACCATCGACATGGTGATTGACTGGCTCGCCGCCGGCATTCTTCCTGAACAAAGCCCTATCTTTCGGCAATCGCAAATCAAAGAACATGCGGAGTTGTTTCTCGTCTTTAGCATGCTCATCACCAAAGAGCGCTTGGAGCGCAATCCCACGCTCAAAGAACAAGCGCGCGATTTACAATTGGACACGCTGATCTTTGGCCATCTCGGCTATCCGGTTTTGCAAGCCGCGGATATTCTGCTTTATAGAGGGGACGTCGTTCCGGTCGGCGAAGATCAAGCGCCGCATGTTGAAATCACGCGCGAGATTGCGCGCAAGTTCAACCACAGTTATGGCCAAGTTTTTCCCGAGCCGGAAGTGCGCCTCACGCAGTTCGCGCGTTTGCCCGGGCTTGATGGCGAAGCGAAGATGAGCAAGTCGCTCGGCAACACCATTCTGCTTTCGGATGGCCCACAAGAAGTGCAGGCTAAATTGCGCAAAGCCGTGACCGATCCGCTCAAAGTTCGCAAGGGCGATCCGGGCCGCCCGGACATTTGCTTGGTTTATACTTATCATAAAAAATTCAATCCCACGGAAGTGAATGAGATTCGCTCCGGTTGCGAAAGCGGCGCGCTCGGTTGCGTGGAATGCAAAACGCGTTGCACCAATCACCTCGCGGAATTTTTGGCGCCGATGCGCGAGAAGCGCACGCACTATGAAGCGCATCTCGACGAAGTGAAAGACATTCTCCACCACGGCGAAACCGTGGCGCGGGCGGAAGCGCAAAAGACGATGAGCGAAGTGCGCAACGCGATGCAGTTGGGAGTGATTGAATAGCGCTATGGCCTACCGCATCAAGCTCAACATGTTCGAAGGTCCGCTTGACCTTCTCCTCTTTTTGATTAAAAAAGAAGAGGTTGATATCTACGACATCCCGATTGCCGAGATCACGAAGCAATTCTTAGAATACGTCGAGATCATCACGCTGTTGGATTTGGAAACCGCGGGCGATTTCATCTTGGTTGCCGCGACTTTGATTCGCATCAAAGCGCAGATGCTTCTCCCCAAAAATCCCGAAGAGGGTGAAGAGGAAGAAGATGACCCACGGCAAGAGTTGGTGCGCCGGCTGCTTGAATATCAGCAATACAAAGAAGTGGCGCTGAAGTTCGGCGAATTGGAAGTGCGCGAGCGCGATTTTTTCCGCCGCGGCTTTTTTGATTATGATTTCAGCGACACGGAGCCGGAGTTTCTGCCGAACACGAGCAACCTTTCGCTCTTCGATCTCATGGCCGCGTTCAAGCGCGTGCTCCTGCGCGTTCCCAAAGAAACGCATCATCGCATCGAGCATATCCCGGTGACGATCGACGACCAAATCGATTACATTCTGCAAGAGATCGAAGTTGAGCGCCAGTTGTTGTTTGTCAACCTACTGCAAAAACTGCCGAGCAAAATTTATATCATCGTGACCTTTATTGCCTTGCTCGAAATGATGCGCCGTGGCTTAATCGAAGCCACACAATCTAGTCCCTATGGAGAAATTTGGATTCGGAAGGTTTAGCGGAGAACAACTCCAATCCTAAGCGTGTCATTCAGCAGGAATCTTTTTGAGCACTGGCGATGGCTCCCAGAACTGAAAAAGATTCCTGCTAAATGACAGGATAAAGGGATGGCTTCGAGCACATTACCGCGTTTGCTCGTCAAACTTCTTAAAGAGAAAGCTCACTTTCAACAAGGCTTAGATGAACATCAACGACCTCAAGCGCGTGATTGAAGCGCTCATCTTCGCGGCTGATGCGCCGCTTACGCCGGAGCGCATTCGCGAAACATTGGAAGCCTGCACCGACGAGGACATCGCGCAAATCGTCGAAACGCTCAACGGTGAATACGAAGCCGCCGAGCATTCTTTCATGATTCGCGCAGTGGCCGGCGGTTATCAAGTCACCACGCGTCCGCAATACAGCAATTGGATCAAGAAGCTTTATCTCGGCCGGCAAAAAGGCCGCTTGTCGCAAGCCGGGCTGGAATCGCTCGCGATCATTGCCTTCAAACAACCGATTAGCCGCGTGGATATTGCCCAAATTCGCGGCGTCAATTCCGACGCGGTCATCGGCACGTTGCTCGAACGCAAGCTCGTCACCATCAGCGGCCGCTCGGAAGCTGTCGGTCGTCCGTTGCTCTATAGCACCACGCCGGAGTTCTTGGAATTTTTCGGCATCAACGATCTCGCCGAATTGCCCAAGCCGCGCGAGATCGAAGAGCTGATCGGCAAAGAGGGCATGCCCGAAGAAGTGTTGCAAGCGTTGAGCAGCGACAAACAACTCAAGCTGCCCATCAGCTTCGAACCGGAAACCACTTTGAGCAGCGGCAACTCACCTCGGCTTTTGTCCGCTTCAATTCCGTACGCGGAAGTCGTTGAGCAAGAGGCGAAGGTCACCGACGTTCAAACAGAAAACGTTGCAACGACGGAGGCCGAAGAGTTGCCCGCCGCCGTTTCAGAAGCAGAGGCTTTGTCTGTTGATGAAAAGGCCCCCGCAGTTTCGGAGAACGCGCCGCAACAAGCAGGCGAGATTGAGGCGAATGCGGAAGTTGACGCAACGATTGTCGATAGTGCGGTCGAGCCGGTGACTATCGTCTCGCAAGCCGAGGTCCAACATTTTCTCCCGCAAACAGAATTGTCCGATAAAGCAGCGGTGAGCGTTCCCGCAGTTGAGCCGCCCGAGGCCTCCGCGAAAGCAGAAGCTCCCGCTTCAACGAAAAAGAAGAAAGATCGCAAACGCGGCAAGCGCGAGACGCAGCCGGAAGAAAATGTCGATGATCGAACGGCAACGGTTCTTGTAGAAAACGAAAATCAAACTTTTGCCGAAGATGCGTCATTAGATGATCTTGCAACTCCGCCATCCATTGCGCCGGCGGTGGTTGAAATATCCCATCAAGCCGAGGCTTTGGTCGAAGACGTAACCGAAGCGTCAAGCACGGATGAGCAAATTGCAACCGACAACACGACTCCCGACCTTACCGCGTTCGCGCAGGAAGAAGAGTTTGATTCCCTCGTTCTTGCCGAAGAGGAGTTTGAAATCGCGCCGCAGGAGTTTACGGCTTTTGATAAAAACGAATCCGACTTGGCATTTGAGTTCTCTTCTGTGCAAGAGGAAAAACGTTTGCTTGAAATGGTTGCGCCTCGCCTCGTAAACGAGATTACCGCTACAACCGACCCGGTCACGACAGTAGAGAAACCTCACGAGGTGGAGCTCGTCGAAGAAGAGCCGCACGAATCCCTC
>CAYNDW010000072.1:0-14517 GCA_964395375.1 uncultured Cytophagia bacterium | reverse complement strand
TCGCTTTGCGTTCGTCGGATTGAAAATTGAACCACTGATTCCATTGTCCGGGCAAGCGCAACGCCGGACCGCCGCGTAAAGCCGTGGTGCGAGATCATCGTCTTCACGGCCTAGACCTCCCCAAATGCCCCAATAGTTCCGCAGTTGCCCGCCGCCATTGATGTTGCCGCCGCGAAAAACTTTTTCGCCGCCGAAATTCCAGCCATACCATTGATTGAAATTAATGTTGAGGCGATTGAAGATGCTAAACGGATTGGTGATGCGATAGCCGGCCCATGCGCTTTGCATGATGCGATCCGCTTGGCGCAAGAAACCCGCGTCGTTCAAATCCAATCCCGGCGAGCGCCAGGTGGTGCTGAGATTGAGACGCCAACGGCTATTTCCGCCGCGGCCGAGGCTGACATTGCCGCCATGTCCCGCAAGCGAAGTGCGCGTGGGATCGAACTCGACATAGTCTGCGTCGGGGCGTTGGAAATATCGTTGCGAAGCGGTTTGCGCCGCGGCAATCGCGCCGGCATCGCCGCGAATTTGGCTGAACACCGTCATCGCATCGAAATAGTACGTGCGATTGTGCCATTGATGCCGCACGTCGAAGCCGCCGGAATATGCGGCGCGCGTCAAATCATTTTGCGGCAGATCGGAAAGGTCGCGATGCGTGGCCGTGAACATCCCGCCGAGCGCGCTCTGGCCTTTGTTGAAATCTTTTTGCAAGCGACCGACAAAATAGTTCGTGCGCGGCTCGACGATTTCTCTGCGGCGTTGGCCGAGTAAATCAATGTTCGCCTCCTCTTCATCGGTGAAGGCGTCCATCAAACCGATGGAGATGCCGCTTTTCGTTTTGCCCGTAAGCTTGGCGGCCGCGGCAATGGAAGTGTTATCCGGCACTTTGGCAAATTCGCCGTTATTCAACGCGGGATAAAGATGCGGCGAACGGCCGATGCGGCGCGAATAAAACAGCCGATCATTCGAATACGGCCCGTCGCCGCCCGCGAGCTTATAATCCAAAATGCTGCTGCCTTCGATAAAGAAAGGACGCTTCTCCTCAAAGAACGTTTCGAATGCGGTGAGATTGACTTCGGAAGGATCGGCCTCGACTTGGCCGAAGTCGGGATTCACGGTCACATCCATGGTGAGATCGCTCGTCACACCGACCTTCGCATCCAGGCCGCCGGAGAGTTTGTTGTTCTGCCCGGTGGCGAAAGGATTGCCCACAACTTCTTCGGAACGGCGCGCGCTACTCACCGCATAAGGCAAAACCTCGATGCGATGCGAAGGCTTGATGCCTTTGATGCCGTGCAGCTCGCCAAAAAAGCTCACCCAACCCGGCGAGTTCTGCGGAATGTGTTGCCACACCGAGCGTTCCTGTTTGCGAAAGATGCGGCGCATGACTTCGATGCCCCACACTTGTTCTTCTTTGTTTGAAAAGCGCAGTTGGCTTAATGGAATGCGCATCTCCGCATTCCAGCCGCCGGAATCAATGGCCACGGCCGCGAACCAAATCGGATTCCAGTTCGTGTCCCAATTGTCGCCGTCGTTGGAAACCGCCTCATCACCTTTCACGCCCGCGGCGTTGATCGTGAAAGAAAATGCGGTGCGATGATCGAAGTAGCTATCGATGTTGATCTCCACCCAATCGCCGTCGAATTGATCACGCCGCGTAACGCGCCGCACGATTTTATCCGGCTCGCTGTCGTGCGCGCGAACGCCGATGTAAATATTTTTGTCGTCGTAAGTAATCTTGAAGGAAGTTTGTTGTGAGGGCGGCTTGCCGTCGTCCGGTTCGCGCTGCACGAAATCCGTGGCCCATTCTAGTTTTGCCCAAATAGGATCGTCCAAGCGCCCGTCCAACACCGGCGGATGGGGATTGACGGCTTTGGTGTGATAGACTTTTTTCTGCGGCGCGGTTTGCGCCGCCAACAGCAGCGGCAGGAGGATGAAAAGCAGTGCTGGTAATTGACGTTTCATGAGACCCGACTCCTATACGAGACGCAATGCCGCATGCCGAACGAGAGTGTGTCACACTCATGCCGCAGCGAGCGCTGATCGTCGATGAAATGAAAAACGGTTTTAAAAAGTCTTCGCGAAGAATTTCGAGAGATATGACAGGGGTGGGTGTAGAAAGGTTGCAAATTTTTTGACGAACGGCGGCGAAGCAGGTAAACTTTTGGAGGAAATTATAGAGGAACCACGGCATCACGTTATTGCCGAAGGAGGAAAGGTTGTGTGCAGATTTAAAATCCATCTTTAAATTTGCAGCATCTATCTTTTGAACGCATGCTTCAAAATTGTGAAGATGATTTTATATCCGGCCATCACCACGCCTTTCACCGTACCCGAGACTTTGGATTTGCCGATGCGCCTGCGATAGCGCACCGGCACTTCGCGGACGCGCAAGTTGTGCTGCGCGGCTTTGATTTGCATCTCGACGGTCCAGCCGTAATTGCGATCCGTCATCCCAATTTTATTCAACGCTGCCATCGTAATCGCGCGGAACGGGCCGAGATCGGTATAGTGCGCGCCGAGCAGCACACGCATGAGAAAGCATGCGAGTTGGTTGCCATATCTTTGCTGCGGCGTGAGCGCGCCAACTTCTGCCACGCCCAATGCGCGCGAGCCAATGACCATGTCGCATTCATCATTTAGAATGGGCGCAATCACCATCGGAAGCTCTTCGCCGTAATCGCTGTAATCGCCGTCCATGAACACGATCACTTCCGCGCCGAGTCGTTGAGCTGCGGCAATGCCGCGCAAGCACGCTGCACCATAGCCCGGCTCGGCTTCATATTCCACCACGGCTCCTTCGCCGCGCGCAACTTCGGCGGTGCGATCTGTGGAGGCATTATCCACCACGATGATCTCATGCACCGGCGGGCGCGGGACTTCCGCGACGACTTTGCCAATCGAAAGCGCTTCGTTATATGCCGGGATAACGACGATGATCTTGGGGCTGGTGATACCTTGCTCCTTTCGAGGGCGCAATATTGCGCCGGCAGCATACTTCACAGAATGGGAGGAGAGGATTTGACATTTATTATGCGCAAAATTTTGGTGGAAAGATGAATGCACGATGCCGCTGCGTGTTCGCTCATGCGCGAGATCCGCAATCAGCGCTACGCGAAGTTGCGGGGAAAGCTGCGAGTTGATGTGTAACACGGAGCAGTTTCGATCTCACTCGGTCTTCATCCCTTCCACGCGATAATTAAACTCGAACGACAAGCTGTTGCTCCACGTTTCATCGAAGATAGTTTTGTAGCGGGTGCCGTCGCTGGGGCCCACGGGTTTGCCGTAGGAATAAAACCAATTCACCACAGGCGAGCCGGTGAAGCCGAGCGCGATCCAATAACGGCCGGGCGCGAGCTTTAAGTGTGACTTCGAAAAATCGAATGCTTGCCAACGATAACCGGGGCGACTGCTCATACTTTCAACTGCGACGAACTCGCTCGTGGCGAGGCGCGTACCGGGCAGCGCGTTTTCATCTTTTAAAATTTCGATCCACAACGCACCTTCGCCGCCATACTTTTGCAAAGCGAGCGCGATGCGGCGCAACTCCAGTGGCTCTTTGAGGACGAAAACTTGCGCGTATTGCGCGGAGCGCGTGACATACTCCGCGGTTTCCACCATAAAATTTTTGCGCAACTCTTGTGAGCCGTCGCTCATGGTCGATACTTCGCGCACGAACGCGAAGTTCACGCCCTCGGGAAATTCGAGGTTGCCGAAGATGACGGGCTTGTCAATCGCAGCAGGCTTGGGCGTATCAGCTTGGGGGACATCTTTCGGCGTTTCTTGCGGAGGGGGAGGAGGGGGCGTGACAACGGCAACATAGGGCACAAACGTGGCTTTCACTTCGGGCGAGAGCAGCAAACTCTTCGGGCCATAGCGTTGGCGCTTTGCAGTGATCGCGGTTTCATCGAGCGGAAAATCCGCGTTGATGGTTTCTTCAAATTCGGGCTGGCCTTGCGTGCCGCGCGCCACGGTCCAGCGAATCAAACCGTCTTGCGTGGTCTCTTCGTTGTCAAGGCCGACCTCGATGCGAATGTAACGGTTGCTCGTGAAAAGCTGCGATTGTTGCGGATCAAACGGCACCCAACCGAGATCGGGAAAATACACATCGATCCACGAATGCCGGCCTTGGGCCATGCCGAGCGTGAGATTGCCGCCTTCCACGCGCGCATCATAGCTCTTCTTTAGCGTGACGCCATTCACGACACGCACGGGCACGCCGGCGGAGCGCAACAGCGCCGCAGCGAGATGCGAATAGTTTTGGCAATTGCCTTTGCCGGAATCGAACGAGTACATCGCCTCGTAACTTTCGGGCACGAGCACGTACGTCATGTGATCGATCACCCATGCGAGCACGCGTTGCACGGCATCAACTTCCGTGGTCACACCAGTCGTCAATTCTTTGGCTTTGGCAAGAATGCGCGGATCGTTCGCGGGCACTTGTTTCGTGGTCTGCAAATAAACGCGCTCCGGGCCGGCAATCGCGCTCACGGGAAAGGGGGCCGTGGTTGAAAGCGGCGCGAGTTGCAACCAATTCGCGGCAGTGAGTGAAACGCTCGCCGTGATGGGCGTTGTTGGAAACGACCACGTGGCGGTGATGACTTTGTTGCCGCGTGCGTCGAGCTTCTCCTCTTGATTCGATGGCTGCGGTTGGAAGTCAAAACGCACGTCGCTGATTTCTTGATTATAAGTCGGTGATTTGAACGTGGCAGGCACGACCGTGCTAATGATGAGCGACTTCATACCGCTCATGGGCACGATACGTTGCGCGAGTTCATACTTAATGCGCGCGTTCTGTTTGCCGGCGAGCACATAATTTTCGGCTTGTGTATGCGTGGTTATTAACGCGAGTAATGCTGCAAACAGAAGAGTGTAATAAATTCTAAGGTGAGTCATGCGCCGCTCCTTTAGGTAATGTTGTGCGAAGATGGTAGCAATGCGCACGCAGAAAGTCAAGCGACGAGCCGCGTTCATTGGCTGTGGTCGCGGTATCAAGTAAATCTTGGCCAAGCCGAGGTTGAACGCCGGCTCATATTCTCTCGCCACGCGGCATAATTTCGCAGTTGCAATTTCGCCGTGAAAAAGTTATCATTTCCTCGGACAATTTGAAAACGGGAGTCGCCATGGAATCTCATGAACAAAACCAACCGGCACGCGTCTATCTAGACCGTTCGCTCGACGAGTTGTTCGCGGAATTGGAAAGCTACGAAGAGCGCCCGACCGTAGTTATGCGCGGCGGAGGGACGATGCGCGGTTTGGGCTCGTTATGGAGCGGCATCGAGCCGCGGTTGCGCCAAAAAATTTGCGTGGAGTGGAATTGGTGTTCGCGCCGCGAGAACTATACGTTTCAAAACCAAGAGACGTTGGTGCTTGCGCTCGCGGAAATACTGACGAACAAGTTCACGCAAAACGTGCCGGTCGTGTTGCTCGCCTCGATTGCGGTGAAGCTGGGCTTGGATAAGTTTTGCGCATGCAGTCCGGTTCTGAGCGCGGCTGCGAGCACAACGTGATCGTTTTTTCGCGAAGGAGATAACGTCTTATGTTTGAAAACAAAAATGCCGGAGGGTGGGCGCTTGCATTGGTTGCGCTGGGCTTGTTCATCGGCTTGGTGCTGCGCGGCTTAATTCGCAAAGATCATCCGCCGGAAGATGCGACTGTGGTTGCGACGATGCTGCCGCAACAGGAAGAGCATCCCCGCGCGCTTAACGATTTGGCCGAGCGCTTCGAGCGCGTGACGACGCAGTGCTTGCCCTTTATTGTGACGCTGCAAACCGCGCCTCCCCATCATTCCTCGCCGCTGCGCAATTTCTCCGGCGTGTTGATGTCGCCCGAAGGTTATATTCTCACCAGCGCCGCGCTTGTGCATGAGGCGAAACAACTCAGCGTGACTTTAAGCAATAAAAAAAATCTGCTTGGGGAAGTGTTGGGCCGCGATGGCTTGACCGACATTGCGGTGGTAAAAATTTCCGCTTCCGGTTTGAAAGGCATTCGCCAAGGCAACTCCGAGGATGCGCGTCTCGGACAATGGGTTATGGCGTTGGGCAATGCCGCGCTGGATCGGCATGCGGCCACTGCCGGCATCATCAATATGAAGGGCCGGGGCAATGCGTGGTTGGCGGAAGAAGAAGATTTTTTGCAAATCGATGCCATGGTCAATGCGCATAATGTCGGCGGGGCGTTGGTGGATTTGCAGGGTCGATTGGTGGGGATCAATTTTATGCGCGAGGCCACGAGGAATCCCGCAGGCGGCAGTAGTCTCGCGATTCCGGTGAATATGGCGCGTGAAGTAATGCGACGCATCATTGCCGAGGGCAAATTCGTGCGCGGCGCATTGGCCGTGGAGCTGCAGGAGATTGATGCGCCGCTTGCCCTCGGCTTACGCTTGCAAGACACCGGCGGCGCGCTCGTCTCCGCCATAAATGAAGAGCGCGCTGCAATGCGGGCAGACTTGCAACGCGGCGACGTCGTGATCAAATGGGGCGATAAAAAAATTGCAAACCTACGCACGCTGCGCGAATTGGCGGCGGCATCACGACCGGGAACAACCGTGCCGATTACGATTATTCGCGCAGGTTCGGAGTTGATGAGAGCGGTTACGGTGATCGAAGCGCGAGACGGTGACCGGGAGCAGGGGGGTGAATCAACAACGCAAAGCCCCCAGCCGACAAACAAAATTGGATTGGCAATTGAGCCGCTCACGCTGGCGTTCTTGCGCGAGTTGAAGCTGCCATTACACACGCACGGAGCAATGGTCAGTCACGTCGCGCGAGGTAGTGCTGCGGATCGAGCCGGTATTCTAGCGGGAGATATTATTCAGGAATGGGAAGGGAAGAGTGTGGCGAGTGTGAAAGATTTCCGCGCGCGTTGGGAAGCCAGGTCGGATGCAAAGGTGATATTGATTTACCTGCTCCGCGGTTCGCGGGGTATATATTGCGCGTTAGAAGTTGGGGCGCCGGCGACAACTGTAAACGCGCCTTGATATGATAAAAAGCTTGCGAAAGCTTCAAGGGGCTAACCCAACGAGCCGCTTCGTTCAATCACACGCGTCGAAATTTGCAATCCTGGATGATCTCGGCTATCGGTCCTGATGGGCGTGCAATCGGAATGGCCGCTGCGGTCAGGCTCTCGGCCTTCGCAAGCTAGCAGATGGACTTTTAAAATCTACAGACTCCTTGTGAGCGCCACGATTCGGCTTCTTGCTTGGCGTTTTCCCACCCCGCGTTTTTGACCCACCCGTTTCCCGCGCACACGGAACAATCGCGCACAAAGTTGGTGATTGTGAGCGTGCGCTTTTCCAGCTTCGTGCTCGTTTGTAGCGCTTGTTGAAACAGCGCTTGTTGAAAAACTTTTTTGTGTCCGCTGCAGAGCGGGCACGGTTGAATGTTGACGACTTCCATGGCGTCCCGACCTTTTGATAAGCCTTGCGAAGATTTACCACCGCGCAAGGCTGTTGCTATTTCAACCGGATTTGATACTCTCCCATCTTGCGCGAGAGCGTTGAGCGGGGAATGCCTAATTCGCGCGCGACCACGTCTTGCGAGGCTGCGGAGTTTTTCATCAACGCCCGCAAGATGATTTGCTTCTCCACGTGATTCAAATACTCGGGCAAAGTGAAATTGCGCTGCGGCACGCGGTCAAAATTCGCGATGAGTTTGTAGAGTTCAACTTCGCGATCGATGATATGCACCAAATCATTAAAGCCCGTGCCTTTGGTAAGCAGCGCTTTTGCGCCAAAGCGCAAATAGCCGCGCTTCTCTTCCGCGGAAAGCGACACGCCCGTGAACACGACGACCGGCATGGCGCGCAAATGAGAAAACTTTTTGTCGAACAGCATCACTTCGAAGAACTGCAAGCCGCTCATGCCTTGCAGTTGATGATCGAGCACGATCAAATCGATTTGATACGACTCTAGTGCGGCGAAACCTTCCTGCGCGTTCGCCGCGAACAACGTCGTGTAGCCCGCGATGCGAAACACCACCGCGAGGTTCTCTTGCAAAGCGGCGTCATCTTCAAGCAACAGCAACGTACCTTTGGGGTGTGGGATCATGGCCGGGCCTCTCGCGCGATCGGTTCAGTGTTGCGGAATGTTGCGAAGCACTATTCTTCCAAGTACGATAGATAATTCGCCATTCTGGGCGAGGGTAAAGCATGAAAGGGGAGCAGCTTGTGGCGCGCCGTGATTTCATGTTCGATCAAATGCAGCATCTCCGCGAAGTCGCCGTCTTTGAGGAAGACCGCTTTCACGCCCATGCGGAACAAACGCCACTTTTCATGCAACGCCATGGGAAACGCGGTCATGACCAGCACGGGAACGCCCTTCGCGTTATGGTAGTTTTTATCGAGCAATAAGGTTTCGAGAAAATGAACGCACGGCATATCGGCCAGATGATGATTCATCACGATCACCTCCACATGATAGTTTTGCAATGCGGCAAACCCCTCCATCGCATCTCGCGCAAAACGCGCTTCATAACCGGCCAGACGCAAGGTCACGGCAAGATATTGTTGCAAACGCAAATCTTCCTCAATCAACAGCACTGTGCCTTTCGGAATGGGCACCATAAAAACTCCTGACATGGTCTGGGCTAACGCTTCGTTTGTTCTTCCCTCCGCCTCGCGGGATTGTGTTGGGTGCAACTAACAGAAATTATGCCAATGCTCCGGTTACGCTGGTGGCGCAATCCGGCTTGATCTAACTCCATGAACTTGATGAAGCTTCAACGCCATCTTCAACGCTGGCCGGAGCATAAAATTGTAATAACTTAATACAGCGGTTCATGAATGGACGTTTTAAATTGAACGCGGAGGCCACGGCCTAGTATTTCTCCAATTGCATTCGTTTCCAGCTCGGAGTATATTCGTCACATTACATTTCGGCGATGGCGTTTTGGAGCAATGAAAAAATGGAGTGCTGCAGCAGTGGAGTTATGGCGTCGTGCGGCGTTCGAATTTTTGCGTCCTGCAAAATCTGATATCCCAATAACCCAGTAATCGATAATCGCATGCCCCACCCTCGAATCCTCATCACCGGCGCGAGTGGCTTGCTCGGCGGACATCTGTGCCTGGCTGCGGAACAAGAGTGCGAGGTGTATGGCGCATATCACTCCAACAAAACTCTTGTCGCGGGAACGAAGGCGATACCGATTGATTTGGGAAGTGAATCGGATTTGGCGATGAAACTGGCGGAGTTGCGGCCGCAAATGATCATTCATGCGGCAGTGCTGCAAGTTGATGCGTGTGAGCGCGAGCCGCAATTGGCCGAGCGCGTGAATGTGGCCGCGAGCCGTAGCCTCGCGCAATGGTGCGAGCACCTGCGCGCGCGTTTGGTTTATATTTCCTCGGATTTGGTTTTCGAGGGCGCCAAAGGCAATTATGCTGAAACGGATTCCGCGCAGCCGCTGATGCTCTACGGCAAAAATAAATTGGCCGCGGAGCAAACGGTGTTGGCGGCGTGCCCTCGCGCTTGCGTTGTGCGCTTGCCCTTGTTGTATGGCTTTCCGGCCGCGGGGGGCAGCAATTTTTTTCTCAACACCCTCGCGCGATTGCAACGCGGAGAACGGGTGCCGGTCTTTTTTGATCAATATCGCACGCCCGGCTGGGTGAATAACATGGCTGCGGCAGTGTGGGAATTGGCGCGTTCGGATTTTCACGGCCTCGTGCATGTGGCCGGCGCGACCCGCTGCAGCCGTTTTGAAATGGCGCAGATCATGTGTCGCTTGGCCGGTTTCGAGGAAACGCTGTTGCAACCGCTCTCGCGGTTGGAGGTGTCCATGCCCGCGCCGAGGCCGCAAGATGTCTCGTTGGATTGCAGCAAGGCTAAGAGTTTTTTACAAACGAAGCTGCTCGAGCTGGAAGAAGGCCTGCATAACGCCTTGGAGCAAAAGCACTAGTTCTACTTCCACAGAGTTCGTTCCCGGCCCACGAAACACACAAAATACGCTAAAGGCATTAGTCGTGTGTTTCGTGGGCAGAAATTATTACTCCGAGCGAAATAGAGATTACACCTTCCCGCCGGGACTGTCATTCAGAAGGAATCTTTTTACTCACCGGAGATACTGCCGAGTGCTTAAAAAGATTCCTTCTGAATGACAACGCTGAAGGTCGGAAGTGCAACCTAATTTTGTGCTCCGATTGGTAAATCTGCCTATGTAGAACTAGGCACAATGATTTTAAAAATAATTTAGCGCAAATCGTTTTTTGCGTTTGGAAGCGAAACCAACAACGTAATGGAAAAACTCTTACGGAGGGTTGTACATGTATCGAGTGAAAGCTTTTCCGCTCGTGCTGCTCGCGCTGCTGCTCGCGCATTGCAGCGCGCCTAAGGTTCCGTTGAACAAAAATAGCGTCACCGCGCTTGCGCCTGCGGATGTGCAGTTCCACGTCGATTATCTCGCTGCCGATGTTTTGGAAGGCCGGCTCTCCGGCACACCGGGGTGCGATGCGGCTGCGGATTATATTGTCGCGGAGTTCAAGCGTTTGGGGCTTGCACCGCTGGGCGAAAATAAATCCTATGTGCAGAAGTTCGATTTTGTCGGCGGCGTGCAATTGGGAAATAAAAATTCCTTGCAGTCGTCGCGCGCGGGCGCGGACACAACGTGGGCGCTCAAAACTGATTTTATTCCTGCCGCGCTTTCGCGCTCCGCTAAATTTGAAAAAGCAGAAGGGCTCGCCTTTGTGGGGTATGGCATTGCCGCGGAGAAAGTTAATTACGATGACTATGCCGGCCACGACGTCAAAGGCAAAGTCGTGCTCGCGTTGCGTTATTCGCCCGCGGGCGATGATCCCCACAGCCCGTTGCGGGAATTTGAAGCCTTGCGTTATAAAGCCTTGCAAGCGCGCGAACATGGCGCTGCCGCGCTTTTGGTTGTTATCGGAAAAAAGGATTCGCTCTTGCCGGAATTGAAATTTGATCGCGCGAGCGGAGATGCGGGCTTGCCCGTGCTTTATGTGACGCGCCAAGTTGCGTCGTGGCTACTGCAAAGCAGCGGACAAAACCTGGATGCTCTGCAAGACAGCATTGATGCCACCAAGCAGCCGCGCTCGTTTTTGTGTGCAGAGGCGCAGGCGCAATTGGAAGCGGAGGTGATCTTGCAACGGCGCGAAGCCGTGAATGTGATCGGCATGCTGGCCGGTTCCGCGGCGCCAGCGCAAAAGCAGGCGATTATTATCGGCGCGCATTACGATCATCTTGGCCGCAGCAGCGAAGGCGCGCTTGATCCCGACCGCGTTAACGAAATTCACAATGGCGCGGATGATAACGCCTCGGGCACTTCGGGCGTGTTGGAACTCGCGCAATATTTTGCCGCGCCGGAGCATCGCCCTAAGCGTGCGCTCATTTTCATAGCCTTTGCCGGCGAAGAGCTGGGCTTGCTCGGCTCCGCGCATTACGTGAACAAACCCACGTTCCCGCTCGAACAAACCGTGGCGATGATTAACTTGGACATGATTGGCCGCGTGCAAGACAGCGCGCTCGTAGTGCAGGGGGTGGGCACTTCCCCAAATTTTACGGAATTGGTGCAACGCAACAACGCCGAAACGAAATTGAAATTAAGTTTGAAGAAAGACGGTCTCGGACCAAGCGACCATTCTTCTTTTTATCAAAAAAATCTTCCGGTGCTCTTCTTCTTTAGCGGCCTGCACGGCGACTATCATCGCGTGAGCGACGATGCCGATAAAATCAACGCCTCGGGCGAAGCGCAAGTTTTGAATTTGGTGGCAAAAATTAGCGCCGAAATCGCCAATTCCGATTCTTTGCCGTTATTTACTAAAGTTGACTCCGGCGAGCAGCAACAGGCGCGCGGCTTTCGCGTGAGTGTCGGTACGATTCCTGATTATGCGGCGGAGGTGGAGGGCATGAAACTGAGCGGCGTGCGCGCGGGCGGCCCGGCGGAACGGGCCGGATTGCAAGCCGGGGACGTCATTATTCGCTTTGGCAAGTTCGAAGTGAAAAATGTTTATGACTATACTTATGCTCTCGCGGATTTCTCTCCCGGCGACGAAGTGGAAGTCGTCGTCTTGCGCAAACAAGAAAAGAAAACCATGAAGATTAAGTTAGAGGCGGGACGGAGGTAGGCTGTTGCTGGATGCTGGTTGCTCGTTTAGCAATCGAGATCAAAGATACTCGTTTCGGGTGAGATTGTACCGCGACGTTTATGTCGCGCATACTGTTTCTTCGTGACATGAATGTCGCGATGCTTTGCATTGCGCTTACAAACTAACCCGTAACGAGTATAAGCACCAGCAACCGGAAACAAGCAACGGGCAAAATTTTTTTCGCCAGTTGCGCCGCACATTCTGTATATATTACGCTGAGCGAAAAATGGGTTACACCAGCACCTGCTAGTATGTCGTTCAGAAGGAATTTTTTCCTCACTTGAGACGCTGCTAAGCGCTCAAAAAAATTCCTCCTAAATGACTGCAAGCGGGAACGTAAAGTGTAGCCGGTTTCGTGCTCGGATTAGCATCTATGCGGCTTTCAACCTAATCTTAATTTCATCACGCCCCGAACACGGGCTTATTTGGGTTCTTCGGAGTTTAATACGTGGATCGATCGCACAACACCGCTGAAGTCAAACCAACAGTTCGCTCAGCTCCGCCCAATCGCGATGGAGCTGCGCCCTCTCCGGCAATGAAAAAAAACTCGTTAGGCCCAGAGCCCCCCGTCACGTTTCCGAAAGAATTCAATCGGAGTTTGCTCAAATCCATTGATCGGCGGTTCTTGATTATCTTGTTGCTCGTGTTGATTATCGAGCCGGCGCTCATCATCAATATGATACTCAACTATCAGCCGATGATGGTGGACAATGACGTGGCGAAGCTGCAAGCCAAATATGCCGATCTCTTTCTTTCGGAGTTCGAAGTCGAAACGCCGGAGACCGTGAATACTCAGAATGAATTGCTCTATGAAGCCTCGGAATTAGCCAAGAAGATGGTGGGTGAAGGGTATGCTACCGGACCCGCGCTTCCGGATTTGCGCCCCGGCGCCGGCACGCCCGAAACCCGCGCGGCCAGCAGGGAAGAGAGTCGCGCGCGACGCGGCGTGGCGACTGCGACGCGCATACGTGCGCGTGAAGCCTTGTCCGAAGAAGTTGGCCGTGTCGGTTTGCTCGGCATCATCACTTCCGGCAGCAACTTAGTCGCTGAAGCGCCCGCATTACAAGTTTTAGATTACGCCGCGGCGCAAGGCCGTGATTTGGATCAAACCTTAGCGGAAGTCAAAACGATGAAAGCGCCGCGTTTGGGCGCGGATTATTTTGGCCCGGCAGTGGGCAGCGGTTTGGGCGGCGAGTTTGATCCCAACGGTATTGTTTTGGAGCAGCGTGAGGTGCGCGGCATGCGTTTTACCGATTCCGGATTGCGCGGCGAAGACGTCGTGCAAGGCTTGGGGCGTGCGCCACGCAAGCGCGTAGACGCCAATCGAGAGTTTGCGGTAGTGAAACGTGAACCGAGCCTCACGGGTTTTGGCTCGCGCCATGATCAAGAAAACGAAGCCGGCATGGCCTCGCGCGCGCCGGAACGCATTCGCGCGATCGTGATGAAGCACAATGCCGCCATTCAGGATTGCTATCGCCGGCAACTCAAGAACAACCCGACGCTCAAAGCCAAAGTCTCGGTGCGCATCACTATCGACTACACCGGCCACGTTATCGGCGTGAACGTCGTCAACTCCACGGTGGACCTGCCCGAGTTGAATCAATGTATCGTCGCTAAGATCACGCGTTGGAATGATTTCGGCGCAATGGATCCTTCCATCAAACCGGTGACGTTCAAGCAGACGTACGTGTTTGGATATTGAGGCGCGGCAATTAAATAATTTTTCCGTCATTCCGCTTTTTCCAGCGCCGCCGCGAAGAAGCCATCGCAACCATGCCGATGCGGCAGCAGTTTCATGCGGTTGTTCTCCGCGAGTTGGCTCAAGCCGTAACGTTGCAGAATCGCAGCCGCATCCGCGGGCCTAAAGTCCGCGTTCTGGTTTAAAAAGCCCTCCACGATTTTTTCATTCTCTTCCGCCATCAAGCTGCACGTCGCATACACCACGCGACCGCCGCGTTTGAGCATGCGCGCATAATGCGCGATGAAGTCGCGCTGCTTTGCCGCCATCTCAGTGATCATCGCGGCGGTGATCTTCCATTTCGCATCCGGATTGCGCCGCAGCACGCCCGTGCCGCTGCACGGCGCATCGATCAAGACCGCATCCATTTGCCCGAACAAGTTTTGCGGCAGCTCGTTCGGCCGCAGCGCCTGCGCGCGCACGTTGTGAATGCCGCTGCGCTTCGCGCGCTTCTTTAAATTCTCCAAACGCGGCGCGCTCACATCGAAAGCAAAAATCTCCCCGCGATTCTTCATCAAACTCGCCAAGTGCAAAGTCTTCCCGCCGCCGCCGGCGCACACGTCGGCCACGCGCCAATTCGGCTTGGGATCGAGCAACATTGAAATGAGTTGACTGCCTTCGTCTTGCACTTCGAACCAACCTGCGCGAAAGAGCTCGAGCGTGAATAAGTTCGTGCGTTTGGCGAG
>CAYNDW010000071.1:9816-14545 GCA_964395375.1 uncultured Cytophagia bacterium | reverse complement strand
TCGCCTGGGTTGGACACTGTCCGAGTGGCAACGCTTCAGGTAATGATGACGAGGAGAAGGATGATTCGGACAATGATGATGGCGAGGAAAAGAATGATTCAGACTACGATAATGAATAGAAAAAACAGATTCGTGATGAAACAAACAAAAGTAGCTAACACTGAGATGAACCCGACGCCGCTTAGGTGACGCTGCAATTGGCGCAATGGCGGACGAGCATCGCGCAAGAAACGTTTTCCACTTTGGCGCGGGTTGTCACCTGGCCGTTTGACATTACCACTCGATCCCAAACAGAGTTTGGGATCGCACTTGATTGAGAAACTCCGTTTCGATACTCGAATCAACTTTCGCGAAACAAAGTTTCGCGGGCACCTGCGTTCCCAATCTGGAGATTGGGAACGAGAACTTAGGAAGCAATAGCATGTTAAGCATCAAAGGTTTGGAAGTTTCGGTTGAGAACAACAAAATTCTGCGCGGCGTGAATCTCGAAGTGAAGGCCGGAGAAGTGCACGCTATCATGGGGCCGAACGGCTCGGGCAAGAGCACGCTCGCGAATGTGTTGGCCGGACGTGAAGGCTATGAAGTGAGCGCAGGCACGGTTTCGTATCAAGGCAAAGACCTGCTCGATATGGCTCCCGAAGAGCGAGCGCGCGAGGGCGTGTTTCTCGCGTTTCAATATCCGGTCGAGATTCCGGGCGTGAGCATTGCGAATTTTCTGAAGTCCGCATACAATGCCATTCGCGAGCATCGCGGCGAGGGCAAGATGGACTCGATTGATTTTCTCGCGTTGATGAAAGAAAAAATGCGCGTCGTGGGTATGGATGAAAAACTCCTCAGCCGCTCCGTGAACGAAGGCTTCTCCGGCGGCGAAAAGAAGCGCAACGAAATTTTCCAAATGGCGCTCTTGCAACCCAAGCTCGCGATTTTGGATGAAACCGACTCCGGCTTGGACATTGACGCGCTGCGCATTGTGGCGAACGGCGTGAATAAGCTGCGCAGCAAGGAGAATGCGGTTGTTGTGATCACGCACTATCAACGCTTGCTAGATTACATCGTGCCGGATTATGTGCACGTGCTCGTCAAAGGCCGCATCGTCGAATCCGGCGACAAGTCGCTCGCGCTGAAACTCGAAGAGCGCGGATATGATTGGATTCGCGAAGAGAAAGGTTTGTAGCCTTGCCCCCTTGTGGGGCATTGAAACGTGCATGAACAGCGGCCCACAAGGGGCCGGGACTACATTAAAAGATTGATCATGGAAAAAACCCTCACACAAGATACAGACAGCAAAGCCTGGTACCTCTCGAACTTCGACTTCTTCGAGAGCAAGCTCAACGGCAGCGCAACGCTTCCCTTTCATAAAAAACGCCGCACGGCGATTTCGAAGTTCACGGAGTTGGGCTTTCCCACCACGCGCAACGAAGAGTGGAAATACACCAACGTTGCCGCGTTGGCAAGCAACAAGTTCAAGCTCGCAACCGAAGCCGCGCCGTTAGCGCCGAGCGCCATCGCCGAATTTTTGTTCGGCGAACTGGAGCAAAATCTTTTGGTCTTCGTTAATGGCCGCTTCGCGTCCAAACTCTCGCGCGTGCGCGCAAAGAATAAAAATCTCGTCATCGAAAATTTGGCGAGCGTGCTGCAGCGCGGCAATGAAACGAGCGCGCGCCATCTCGCGCAGTATGCCGCGTATGACAAAGAAGCTTTCATTGCGTTGAATACGGCCTTCGCGCACGACGGCGCATTCATTCATGTGCCCGATAACGTGGTCGTGGAAGAGCCGATTCACTTGCTCTATCTCTCCACCGGCGAGGCCGGCGCCTTTGCGGCGCATCCGCGCAACTTGATTCTGCTCGGCAAGAACAGCCACGCGCGTTTGATCGAAAGCTATCACGGTTTGAATGAGGGCGCGTACTTCAACAACATCGTTTCCGAAATCGTGTTGGAAGAAAACGCGCGGCTCGAACACGTGCGCATTCAAAGCGAGAGCCGGCAAGCGTATCACATCGCCGCGCGCGAAGTGAAGCAGGGCAAGCACAGCGTATACACTTCGATCAGCGTGGATTTGGGCGGCACGCTCGTGCGCAACAACTTCAACGTGCGGCTCGCCGCGGAAAATTGTGAAGGCAATCTTTACGGCTTTTACATGGCCGGCGGCACGCAGCTTATTGACAATCACACGTTGATCGATCACCTCATGCCGCATTGCCAGAGCAACGAGCATTACAAAGGCATTCTTGCGGATAAAGCCCAGGGCGTGTTCAACGGCAAAGTGATGGTGCATCAAGACGCGCAGAAAACGAATGCGTATCAATCCAACCAATGCTTGCTGCTCTCCGACGAGGCGAACATCAATTCCAAGCCGCAGCTTGAAATTTTCGCGGACGACGTGAAGTGCAGCCACGGCGCAACCATCGGCCAGTTGGATGACGAGCAGCTTTTCTATCTGCGCGCGCGCGGCATTAGCCTCAACGAAGCCAATGCGATGTTGCGTTATGCGTTCGCGAGTGAAATTCTGCAGCGCATCAACATGCCGCAAGTCGCCGAGAAGATAGAAGAGATGGTACATGCTTGCTTTCGGCAAGAGACGCGTGCTTGAACCATTGTGAATGTCATTCTGAAAGAATCTTTTTGAGCACTGGAGAGAGTTTCAAATAGAAAGCGTACTCGTTGCTTAAAAGGATTCCTTCTGAATGACAGGTTCGACGGGGATGCAAAACACTTTGAATGAGCATGTCATCATGAACACATATACCGAAGAACTCCAACGCCGCTCTCCTTCCACCAAACGCGTCGTGCATTTCGACGTCAACAAAGTGCGCAAGGACTTTCCCATCTTGCAGCTCAAAGTGCATAGCAAGCCGCTGGTGTATTTGGACAACGCGGCGACTTCGCAAAAGCCGCAGGCCGTGCTCAACGCGATTGATCAATACTATCGCGCCGAGAATGCGAACATTCATCGCGGCGTGCATTACTTGAGCGAAGTGGCCACACGCGGCTATGAGGGCGCGCGTGTGAAGATTCAAAAATTTCTCAATGCCGCCTCCGAGCGCGAGATCATTTTTGTGCGCGGCACCACCGAGGCCGCGAATCTTGTGGCGCATTCTTTTGGCCGCACGCAGCTCAAAGCGGGCGACGAGATTATCATCACGGGCATGGAGCATCATTCGAACATCGTGCCGTGGCAAATGCTCTGCGAAGACACGGGCGCAAAGTTGCGCGTCGTGCCGCTCAACAACAACGGCGAGCTGCTGCTCGAAGAGTTTGAAACGCTTTTGAACAGCCACACGAAGCTCGTCTCGCTCGTGCATGTTTCCAACTCGCTTGGCACGATCAATCCCGTCAAAAAAATTATCGCTCTCGCACACGAACGCAAAGTGCCGGTGTTCATCGACGGCGCGCAAGCCGTGCCGCACATGGCCGTCGATGTGCAAGCGCTCGATTGCGATTTCTACGCGTTCTCCGGCCATAAAATTTTCGGGCCGACGGGCATCGGCGTGCTCTATGCGAAAGAGGCTTTATTGAAAAAGATGCGGCCCTATCAAGGCGGCGGCGATATGATCAAATCCGTCACGTTTGAGAAGACGACGTACAACGATTTGCCGCACCGCTTCGAAGCGGGCACGCCGGACATCGCGGGCGTGATCGGCCTCGGCGCGGCGCTGGATTATGTGAGCGGCCTCGGCTATGATAAGATCGCCGCGCACGAGCACGAGTTGTTGGAATACGCCACTGAAGCGTTGCTCGCGATTCCAGGGTTGAAGATCATCGGCACGGCCAAGCAAAAGGCGAGCGTGATTTCATTCGTGCTCGAGGGCATTCATCCGCACGACGTGGGAACGATTCTCGATCGGCACGGCATCGCGATCCGCACCGGCCATCATTGCACGCAGCCGGTGATGAAGCGCTTCAACGTGCCCGCCACCTCGCGCGCTTCTTTTGCGTTTTATAACACGACCGCGGAAGTCGATGCGCTCGTGCAAGGGATTCACACGGTCATGAAAGTGATGAGCTAATGGACGATCTGCGCGAACTGTATCAAGAAGTGATTCTTGATCACAACAAGAACCCGAAGAATTACGGCAAGCTCGAATGCGCCAATCACACCTCGGAAGGCTACAATCCGCTGTGCGGCGATCACATTAATTTGTATCTGCAAGTGGAAGACGGCCGCATTCGCGACGTGAGCTTCGAAGGCTCGGGCTGCGCGATTTCGAAAGCCTCGGCTTCGTTGATGACCGCGGAGTTGAAAGGCAAGTCCGTGCTTGACGCGAAGCGACTCTTCGAAAAATTTCAACATTTGGTGACGAGCAGCAATTCTTCAGAGCCGGAGCTTGACGGCTTGGGCAAGCTTGCAATCTTCGCGGGCGTGCGCGAGTTTCCGCTGCG
This sequence comes from uncultured Cytophagia bacterium, assembly GCA_964395375.1. Lineage (GTDB taxonomy): Bacteria > Zhuqueibacterota > Zhuqueibacteria > Zhuqueibacterales > Zhuqueibacteraceae > JABWAN01. The sequence goes on along the minus strand of CAYNDW010000071.1, from coordinate 10,162 downwards.
CGTGAAGTGCGCGAGTTTGGCGTGGCACACGATGACCGCGGCGTTGAATGAAGGCGAGAGAGTGGTTTCGACGGAGTGAGGAATTGAGTTTATTATGACGGCTCAAACAATAACTCAAATCGGCTTTGAAGAAGTGAAACACGACGTGGCAATTCTATTTCAACGCGTCGAGGCCGGTGAAATGTTCGTGGTGTTGAAGGCCGGTCAACCCGTTGCTGAAATAAAGCCTGTACCAGTCGCGCAAACTAAACCTCGCCCCTACGGTTTATGCGCGGGCCAATTTATCGTGCCTGATGATTTCGACGCGCCGCTGCCGGAAAGCGTGATAAAACAATTTGAAGAACGA
>CAYNDW010000071.1:0-9806 GCA_964395375.1 uncultured Cytophagia bacterium | reverse complement strand
TACTCAATCCGAGTTCGTTTGCAACTCCCCTCAAATTGTCATTCTGAAAGAACCTTCCCTCGTGCTGGGAAAAAATTCAAGCGCTGGGGAAGTTCCTTACAGGAGGACAGTTTTAAGCGGGCATTACAAAGCAACTCTGAAAAACTAAACAAAAGATTGCTGCTCGATATGGAAACAAACAACGACACTCCCAACCCTCTGCGCGAAGACATCATCAAAGCTTTGCAAACCTGCTATGACCCGGAGATTCCGGTCAACATTTATGAGTTGGGTTTGGTTTACAATGTGGAAGTGAATGAAGCGCAGCAAGCGCACATTCGGATGACGCTGACTTCACCCGCGTGTCCGGTTGCCGGCATTTTGCCGGTTGAAGTGGAAACGAAAGCCAAAGCCGTGCCCGGCGTCACCGACGCGAAAGTGGAATTGGTGTGGGAGCCGCAATGGAATCCCTCAATGATGAGCGAGGCCGCGAAACTTGAACTTGGATTTTTTTAAAGGAGCATTTGGATGCGCAATTTGAACATTCATATCAACGACAATCTGCCGCCGATGTACGATCCCACGGCGGTGCAACCGATGCGCGAGGAATTGACGGCCACGGGCTTCGAAGAATTGCTCACGCCGAGCGCCGTAGATGAAAAGCTTTCGGCGCAAAACAACGAGACGATTTTGCTCATGGTCAATTCCGTGTGCGGCTGCGCTGCGGGCAGCGCGCGGCCCGGCGCGACGTTGGCGCTGCAGCACCATACGATTCCGGATCGTTTCGTCACCGTGTTCGCGGGGCAAGATCGCGCCGCGGTGGAGCACGTGCGCCGCACGTATCTTGCGGAGGTGCCGCCTTCTTCGCCCTCGATGGCGTTGGTCAAAAACGGCAAACCGATTTACGTCATGCACCGCCGCGAGATCGAAGGCCGTCCCGACACGATGATCGCGAGCACGCTGCAAAAAGTTTTCGAGCAGCATTGCACGCGCAAAGGTCCGGCGATCAGTGCAGAGGCTTATGCGCAACTCACGCATGCCGTGGCGTGCGGCTCAACGATTCCGCGATATGCGGGAAATTAATTTTGCCTGCTCCAACCAAGTTGAGCCGAGGTTTTAGTGTTGGTGACATGACGAGGTGAATGAGCTATGACAACGACGACATTCATGACCGACGAAGAGTTGTTGAACTTGCCAAAGAACGGCTGCAAGTATGAATTTGTAGAGGGAGAATTGCTTATGAGCCCGGCAGGCATGCGGCAAGAGAAGGTTGGCGCGAGGTTGATTTACTTACTTGAAACCTACCTCGATGATAATCCTGTAGCGGAAGTATTCGGCTCGAATACCGGCTATCGCATGCCGAGCGGTAACTTTCGCTCGCCTGATGTCTCGGTCGTTCGTCTCGAGCGGCTCCCTGGCGGCGAAATTCCTGAAGGCTTCGGCTACTTCGCTCCCGATCTTGCTATCGAGGTTCTCGCTCCCAAACAGAGCCGAACAAAACTAGGCAAGAAGATCGAAGAATACTTTCAGAACGGCACGCAATTGGTTTGGGTGGTCAACGAAAAGCTCAAAACCGTCACGGTTTATACCGCACCCGATGAATTTCTAACTTTGAGCGAGAAGGATGCTTTGAAAGGCGCGCCGGTTCTTCCTAGTTTTGTTTGCCCCATCAAAGAAATTTTTAAAAAACGCTCGCGCTGATCATGCCGTTCGAGGCTTTGTATCACAACCTGATTCTCGACCATTACAAGAATCCGCGCAACTACGGCAAGTTGGACGGCGCCACGGTGCGCATGCGGCATGAGAATCCTTCGTGCGGCGATCAGATCGAGTTGCACCTCGCGCTTGGCACGGAAAGCAAAATCGTCGAAATCAAATTCGAAGGCTATGGCTGCGCGTTGAGCAGAGCCTCGGCTTCGATGATGACGGTGGCGGTGCGCAATCAAACTTCGACCCAGGCGCGTGAACGCATCGCCGCGTTTCGCGCGCTGTTCATGACTCCGCGCGTGAACGACGAGAGCTTGGGCGACTTGCAGGCGTTCGCCGGCGTGAGCGAATTTCCGGCGCGTATCGCATGCGCACTTTTGCCGTGGAACGCGCTGACCGAATATCTCAATGAGAGGCAATGCCTTTGAAGTTTTCAAACGAAACCAGCTTTCATCCTCCGGGCCATAACTTCCGCAAAGCGTGTTCGCCTCATTCGAACGTTATAAAAATCCCTCCGCATCTTTTTTCAACTCACCGCAAGAGTTTTTAGGCCGCGCGCGGCCTTGACATTCACGCATTTTTTGACTATCTAAACGCCGCGTTTGAAACTTCCTCGCGCGCAGTTTTTACCCTCGACAAATAAGAAAACCGGCACGCATAGCGCCGGAATACGTTCCAAAGAATTGCTTCAGAAAGGAGCTTGGCAATGGCTGGTAAACTGGTGAATTATTCCGCACAAAACGGTTTTGCAATTCTCGAACTTTGCGATCCCCCGGCAAATACCTACACCTATGAAATGATGCAAGACCTCGACGCGGCGATTTTACAGGCGCGCATGGATGACAGCGCGCACGTGATCATCCTGCGCGGCGCGGGCGAGAAATTTTTCTGCGCGGGCGCGAACATCAGCATGCTGCAGCGCGTGACGCCGCGTTTCAAATACTTCTTCTGCTTGCACGCAAACGAAACGTTGACGCGCTTGGAGCAGACGCCTAAGCTCGTGATTGCGGCATTGAACGGCCACTGCGTCGGCGGCGGCTTGGAAATCGCGATGGCCGCGGATATTCGCATCGCGAAAAAAGGCGGCGGCAAAATCGGGTTGCCCGAAGTGTCGCTCGGCGTGTTGCCCGGCACCGGCGGCACGCAACGCCTCGCCCGGCTCGTGGGCAAAGCGCGCGCGATTGAGTTGATGACCACGGGCCGCACGTTCGAGTTCGAAGAGGCGGAGCAAATGGGCATCGTCAATCACGTTTATGCCGCGGAAAATTTTTGGGAAAAGGTTTTGGAATACGCGGGCCAATTCGTTCCGCCCAATAAAGCTTCAAAGGCCGTGGGCTTGATCAAACGCGCGGTACAATCCGGCGCGGAAGTTCCGTTCAGCGAAAGCTTGGCCATTGAGCGCGAGTTGCAACAGCAGCTCTTCCAAAGCGAAGACGCGAAGGAAGGCTTGTCGGCTTATGTGGAAAAGAGGAAGGCGAATTTCGCAGGGAAGTAAGGACACGCTTGCGCCCCGCCGCAACGCAGACTCCAAATCTGAAGAAGCAGGCAGGATGCTTGCACAATATTTTTTTCATGCTTTATAGCAGAGGTGCATTATGAACACAATCACGGCTGAATTAAGAGACAACAGACTGATTCTGCCCACGAGCACAATCGAACAGCTTGGCTGGCGAGACACGACGAAGATCTTGATTGAGAAACACAACGGCACGGCCGTGCTTCGACCCCTGGAACCCACAGCAAAAGAAATCTCAGATATCGCCTGCATCCATCTGATCGAATACGTCGGTGATGCGACGGCCGTGAAAACGCCGGTGCTAAAAGATGACAAATGGCAAGTGGAAGTGGTTTTAGCTTATCGGCCGGAGACGATCGGCCATTTGACTTTCACGCGCGCAGGCCAGCTTGTTGAAAATGAATCGGACAGCCCGGCAAAACTCAAGGGCATCACGAATTGAAAATCGATCTATCCTGTTTGCAGCAGGAACAAGATTATTCATGCGTGCCCGCCTGCATTCGAATCGTCCTTCGGTATTTGGGGACGGACTACTCCGAAGCGGAAATCTGCCTTGCTTGCCAAACGACTGTCCGCGGAACAGGCCATCTTGAAGCGATGCACGGTATTGTCAGTTTAGGGTTCAATGCGATTAAGCTCAAAGACATTCCATTGGCTGATCTTATTCGCTTCGTGCAGCAAGAGCGGCCGATCATCGTGTTTCTGAGTGTTAGTCATTTGCCGTATGGTGGTGATGCCGGCATGCACGCAGTTGTCATCAATGGCAGCGAGTCAAAATTTATTTCGTACATTGACCCGGCGCGTGGCCAAGAAATTGAACTAGCCATTGACACGTTCATGGCGGCATGGGACGAACGTGGGCGCTTGGGCTTGCTGATTGAGAAACCATAAGGCAATTTTGAACAGAACCTCCGAAATCAACCGACACTGTTTCACCCAGAAATAGTGAAACCGGTGAGGAAATAAGCACATGGCTTTACAATTAGAAGAAAATCTGCAAAAGAGCATCGATCTGATTCGCAGCAAAGTGGTGGAGATGGGGCATCTTGCCGAATCGGCGCTGCAGTACAGCTTGCGCGCGATGGTGGAGAACAATCGCACGCTCGCCTATTCCGTGATCTTGCGCGATCTGTACATTGACGAAGCGGAAAAAGAGCTCGATCGCCTTTGCCTGGAATTTTTGGTGCGGCAACTTCCGGTTGCCGGTCATTTGCGCTTCGTGTATGCCGTCATCAAAATCAACAACGAGCTGGAGCGCATCGGCGATTACGCCGAGAGCATTGCGCGGCATTTCTTGAAAATCAGCTTGCTGAACTATCAGCCCTCCTATGCAAAGTACGTTGAGATCGCCGATCTCGCGATTCCGATGCTGCACGACGCGCTCCAGGCTTTCCTAAACCAAGACGCGGATTTGGCGCGTAAGACGATGGATAAGGAAGACGTCGTCGACGACATTCGCAATCGCATTCACGCCGATTTGGTCGTACTGCGCGAGGAGGACAAACTGCCTTCGGAAGCACTGGCGCCGTTGACGATTATCGCGAGCCGATTCGAACGCGTGGCCGATCAAGCGTGCAATATCTGCGAAGAAGTGCTGTACATCAGCACCGGCGAATATCACAAACATCGCGGCACGGAAGTGTTTCGCGTGCTCTTCGTGGGCAATGGCAATTCCAGCCGCAGCCAAATGGCGGAAGGCATCGGCAATGCGCTCGGACTTTCAAAATTCGTGTTCAGCAGCGCGGGCATGATCCCGGGCACGGTCGATAGCCGCACGATCACGTTTTTACAGGAAAAGGGCATCAACATCTCGCGCCATTTTACCAAACCTATTTCGCAAATTCCCAACTTGGATCATTATCAAGTGATCGTGGCTTTGAGCAAAGAGGCGGAGCAAGCCTTTCCGCCCGCGCCCACGAAGACCGTGGCGATTTCATGGGAAGTTGAAGATCCGTCGTTGGTGCAAGGGCCGCCGCAACTCGCGCAACAAGCTTACGAAAAGACGTTTCAATTCATTGATACGAACATCCGTAATTTGGTGGAAGCGATTTTAGGAGACGAAAAAAAATAAGCCCCCCTTTCGCCCGCAGACTTACAGTTCGCTTACCATTCACCGTTGGCGATGCGCTTTCTGAAAAATGGCAAGCTGTGGCTCGCGCGCAAGAGTTCATGAAACTTCATTCATCACAATCATCACAGGAGGAGGAAATGTCGTTGCGTTCTCATCGATCCGTCTTGATCAGCACCTGCCTAGCCTTCACGCTCTTATTCCTCAGTTGCGGCAAAAAAGAAGACGCCGGCCAAAGCCAATCCGAAGCACAAATCATCCAAAACTCCGGCTCAGACACGATGGTGAATGTTGCACAAGCATGGGCCGAAGAATATAAGAACGCCGCGCCCAACGTGTCCGTCGAAGTTTCCGGCGGCGGTTCCGGCACGGGCATCGCCGCGTTGATTAACGGCACAGTGGACATTGCCAATTGCAGCCGCCAAATGCACGCCGATGAAATTGCGCGCGCACAGCAAAACACCGGCAAAGCGCCGCAAGAATTTCTCGTCGGTTTCGATGCGCTCGCGGTGTATGTGCATAAAGACAATCCGCTCACTGAAATCTCTTTGCAACAACTTGCCGATATCTACGGCGAAGGCGCAACCATAAATAAATGGTCGCAACTCGGCGTGACCGTGCCCGGCTGCTCGAACGACGAAATCATCCGCGTGAGCCGCCAATCCAATTCCGGCACGTATGAATATTTTCGCGAAGCCCTTCTCGGCAAGTCGCGCGACTTCGCTTTAGGCTCGCGCGACATGAACGGTTCTAAAGACGTCGTTGACCTCGTCGCGAATACGGCGTGTGCGATTGGCTACAGCGGCCTCGGCTATAACACCCCCGAGGTGAAAATGTTGAAGGTTGCGAAAACGACCGGGGGAACTTCGTACCCGCCCGCGGTTGAAACCACACTCGACAAAACTTATCCGATCGCGCGCCCGTTGTTCATGTACTCGCTCGGCGTTCCCACGGGCGCCATGCAGAACTATATCGATTGGATTCGCTCCAGCGCCGGCCAAGCAGTTCTTGCGGACGTAGGTTATGTGCCGCTGCCGGATTCGCTGCAAAACTCCTCTGCCGGAAAGGAATAACCCGAGATGGGGTACTCCCGCCGCTTGGAAATGATTACCGAACGTGTCATTGAAGCGCTCATCCGTTTATGCGGCGTGAGCGCGATTCTCTTCGTGTTCGGCATTTTCTTCTTCGTCTTTCGCGAAGGCGCAGATTTTCTTTTTACCGGCCTCAATCTGCGCGAATTTTTTCTCAGCCCGGAATGGTATCCGACTTCGGTTTCCAATAAACGCTACGGCGTGCTCGCGTTGCTTGCAGGCACGGCCAGCGTAACCGCATTGGCAATGGCGCTCGCCGTGCCCTTTGGTTTGGGCGCGGCGATTTTTGTTTCGGAATTTTGCGGCCCGAAGCTCAAAGAAGCTTTCAAAATCACGATAGAGTTGCTCGCCGCGATTCCTTCCGTCGTCTGGGGCTTCATCGGCATCACCGTGATGAACCGCCTCATCATCGATCTCTTCCATGTTCCCATCGGTCTAAATATTTTTAATAGCGGCATCATTCTCGCCTTGATGAGCGTGCCCATCATCGTCTCGATCGGTGAAGACGCGCTCAAAGCCGTGCCGGATTCCTATCGCGAGGCCGCGCTCGCGCTGGGCGCGACGAAATGGCAAACCATTTATCGCGTGCTCTTGCCCGCGGCGAAGAACGGTTTGTTGGCCGCGGTGTTGTTGGGCATCGGTCGCGCCGTCGGAGAAACCATGGCCGTGCTCATGGCCACGGGCCACGCGGTTAAAATTCCCACGAGCCTCTTCGATTCGGTGCGCACGCTGACGGCGACCATCGCCGCGGAGTTGGGAGAAGCGCCGGTGCATTCGGAGCACTATCAAGTGCTCTTCATCATCGGCATTCTGCTGTTTACGATCACGTTCATGGTGAATCTCATCGCGGATTTCATCGTGCGCGGTGTGCGGAGGAAGTGAGCTCACTGTGGCGTCATTCTTTATTTGAAAACCAACCCCTTTACCATGTCATTCTGGAAGAACCTTCCCTAGCACTTGGCACAAATCTCAAAATGAGTTTTGTTCCGAGCGCGAGAAAAGGTTCTTCCAGAATGACATCTAAAGGAGGCACGGCTTGAAAGTTAGCGCTTCAATCAAACCAACAGAGTTTCGAGCATGTTCACTGCGACCAAGTTTGTTCATAAAAAGCTGCGCTTGGAAAAATTGGCCAAGTTCATCTTTCTCGGCATGGCCCTCATGATGGTCTTGCCGCTTTTGCTGATACTCGGTTATCTTTTCTATAAAGCCTCGCCCGCCCTTTCTCTCGATTTTCTTACCACCAATCCGATTAATCGCATGCGCGGCGGAGGCCTATGGGCGCCGCTCTTGGGCACGATCTATCTCGTCGTCATTTCATTAATGATCTCGGCTCCCATTGGCGTGCTCGCGGCGGTTTATTTGAATGAGTACGCGCGCGAAAGTTGGTTCACGCGGATTATCAATCTTGCGGTCGTCAACCTTGCGGGCGTGCCGAGCATCGTGCATGCGTTGTTTGGATTGGGCGCGTTCGTGTTGTTCGCCGGCATTGGCAAATCGATTCTCGCCGCGGCGCTCACGCTCGCAATCATGACCTTGCCCGTGATCATCGCGAGCACCAAAGAGGCACTCGCCTCCGTGCCGGTTTCCTTTCGCGAAGCGTGCTGGAATGTTGGCGCAACCCGCTGGCAAACCATTCGCAGTATCGTGCTGCCGAACTCGATCAGCGGCATTCTTACCGGCGTCATCTTGCAAGTCTCGCGCACCGCGGGCGAAACCGCGCCGATCATGTTCACGGGCGCGGTGTTCTTCAAAGCCATTCCCGAGGGCGACTTGTTCGCATACAATATTTTTGATCAGTGCATGGCGCTCTCGATGCACTTGTTCACGATCTCCACGCAAGTGCAAGGCGTGCCCGAAGCCACGCTCTACGGCACCGCGGTCGTGCTGCTGGGCGCAGTGCTGCTCGTCAATGTGTTTTCGATTACGCTGCGCGTGTATTTGCGCGCGCGGAAAAAATGGTGAGGAAGGCAAGGAGCCGATTGAGAGCGCTACCGTAGTCGTTGTGGGTTGATTTGTAACTCCCCTCTCGACTTTGTCATTCTGGAAGAAACTGCCCTCGCACTTGAGACACTTCGTGTGAGAAAGTAGATTTTGTGAAGCGTTGCAAATGAAGACGAACCATAAAAAAGCGCGCCGCCCCGAGCCGCGCGAGTTCAACATCACGGGCAGCATCATTCCCGAAGAGCATTATTATGTCGATTTGAAGCCGGTGTTGAAGAAGCTCATGCTGCTCATCGCGAAGAAGAAGTATTTCGTTATTAATCGTCCGCGGCAGTGCGGCAAGACGACGCTGTTGAATTTCATCGCGCAGGGTTTGCAAAAGACGGGGGAATATGCGCCGACCTTGATCTCCTTCGAGAGTTTTACTCAACGCGCGGATATTACCGAAGCGAGCTTTTACCTCGAAATCAGCCAACTCATTTCTGAAGAGTTAAGCTTCTCTGAAGAAGACCGTAAAAGAGGCGAAGCAGGCATCAACAGCCGCCGCGATTTTTTCAACTGGCTGCGCGAGCTTTGCAAGAGCCGTAAGCTCGTATTGTTGATCGATGAAATCGACGCGGCGCCGGAAAACGTGATCATCGGCTTTCTTGCGGGCTTGCGCGAAATGTATTTGGAGCGCAGCCGTGGCCGCAAGCCCGCGCCTCATGCCGTGGCGCTCGCCGGCGTGCATGACATCAAAAATCTCAAAGCGCGCTATCGCGACGAAACGCAAACCATCGGCTCCGCCTCGCCCTTCAATATTGCGATGGATTACGAGCTGCCCGCATTCAGCCTCAAAGACATACGGAAGTATTATGCACAGCACACCGAAGCCACAGGCCAGGAGTTTGATGAGAAAGTTTTTAGCCGCGTGCATGAAGTGACGAGCGGCCATCCCTGGCTCGTGTCCGTGCTCGCGAAGCTGCTCGTGGAAGAGATCGCGCCGAAACGCAAACAGAAGATTGGCCTAGCTCATGTCGAGGCTGCGATTCAAGACCTGCTTTCGACGCCGAATGCGAACTTCGACAGCCTGTTTAAAAACGCGTACAATGTCGATCTCTTTCCAATCGTATTAAATTTGTTGACCGGCGAGAGCCGTGAGTACAATATTTTAGCGAAAAACATCAGTCTCGGGGTGAAATACGGAATCTTTGCGGGCAAAGAGCGGCAGCTCATTTTGGCGAATCCAATTTATGCCCAAGCACTCTATAAACATTTCAAAGAAGAGTTGGAAGGCTCCGGCCTCAACGCACTCGTCGCGGCCAATCGTGCGCAAGGAGCAAACGGTCATCTCGACTTCCGCCGCGTGTTAGATAAATTTCAAGCCTTCATGAAAGCCAAAGGCGTAGAGGTGAGCAAGCATCACAGCTTTCGCGAGGCCACTGGGCAATTGCTCCTGCTCAGTTACCTCGACCTGCTCGTCAACGGCAAGGGCTGGACGTTCAAAGAAGTGCAGTCGGGCGAG
>CAYNDW010000070.1:0-14620 GCA_964395375.1 uncultured Cytophagia bacterium | reverse complement strand
GGAATTTGCCGAGAATGCGACACCGACGCAAGCCCCAAATTGTGATCTACTGAGTTTAGAGAATTTTTTTGAGACGGCGGAGCGCAAGTGCGACTGACTCGGGCTTGGGCAAAGCTCCCTTACCTCTCTCACTGCACGCGCTTCTGAAATTTCAGCGCGCTCGCGGTCATGATCAACAGCCCGAACGCCGCAAGCGGAAGGATCTCATTCCACAAATATTTTAGCGGCGTGGCTTTGAGAAAAATTTCACGCAGGAGATTGACGTAATAACGCAGGGGATTGAGGTAGGTCACGTTTTGCCACACGAGCGGCATGTTCGCAATGGGCGTGAGGAAGCCGGACATAAGCAACAAAAAGATCATGAAGAACCATGAGATGAACATCGCTTGCTGCTGCGTGTCCGCAAGCGTGGAGATAAAAATGCCGAGCCCGAGCGTGGTGAGAAAATAGAGCAGCGATACGCCTAAAAATAAAAAATAGCTGCCGGCCATATGCAGCTTGAACACAAAAAACGCCACCACAAACATCACGTTGATTTCCACGAAACCGATCAGCACAAAGGGCAGCACTTTGCCGAGCATCAACTCGCCGCGACGAATCGGCGTGACCATCAACTGTTCGAGCGTGCCGATTTCTTTCTCGCGCACCAAACCCATCGAGGTAAGAAACATCGTCACAATCGTGGCGAGCAAGCCGATCAAGCCGGGAATCATGTAGTGCTTGCTTTCGAGATTCAAATTATACCACAAGCGCGTTTCGCTCAACACCGGCGCGCTCGTCAAACTCACGCCCGCAGCTTCCTGGGCAAATCCGGAAATGATGCCTTGCGCATAACCGAGCGCAATCCCCGCCGTGTTGCCATCCAACCCGTCCGCGATTAATTGCACTTCGGGCCGTAGGCCGCGCTCCAACTCGCGCCCAAAATGCGGCTTGATGAAGAGGCCCAGTTGCGTTTGCCATTTGTCCAGCGCGGCGCGAATGTCCGCGGGGCCTGCGGCATATCCGATCATTTGAAAATAGGGATTGTGCATGAAGCGCCGGCACAACTCTCGACTCGCGGCGCTTTGATCGCCGTCATAGATGATGAGCTTCACGTTCTTCACGTCCGTGGTCATCACCGAGCCGAGGATGATCGTTTGCACGATGGGGATGAAAAACATAATGACGATCATCGCGCGGTCACGAAAGACTTGGCGAAATTCTTTTTGGAGAAGGTAGAGGATGCGTTGCATGGTCGGTGATCGGTTATCAGTTATCGGTTATCAGTTATCAGTTATCAGTGATCGGTTATCAGTGATCGGTTATCAGTGATCAGTTATCAGTGATCAGTGATCAGTTATCAGTGATCAGTGATCAGTGGTCAGTTATCAGTGATCAGTGGTCAGTGGTCAGTGATCAGTGTTAAAAAACATCAAAGCCTGGTTTTTCTCATGAAAAATACTCGACCGAATCATCGCGCACGGCATATGGCGAACCCGAGCAAAACCTATCCGATTTCGAGATCATCCCACCGAGCAAGCGTCCGATTTCTTCACACTTCGCGATGAGCGCCGCTCGTTCTGCTGCGGTTATATATTCACAATCAGCGGCCGTGTCGAGCCAGTGCTGGGTTTCATTTTGCTCGCCATCGGCGTCGGTCAATTTGCTCACAAAGTGCTTTTCATAAAGCCGCTTTCCCCACGCCTCGGCGATTTGAGCGCCGAGGGATCTTGAACAACGTCGAATTTGATCCGTCAGCGAATACATTTCTTCGCGTGGAAATCTCTTCGAGAGTTGAAAGATTTCCTTCGCAAGCGCTTTCGCTTTCTGATAAACAATCAGCTCGCGAAAACTTTTGGCATGCGGCAAATTGCTCATATGCTCCACCGTTGCTTTAAAGGCATCGCAGCTACTGCTCACTGGTAACTGATCACTGGTAACTGATCACTACTCAAACCTCCAGCGTCATCTTAAACCGCTTCGCGCTGATTAGCAAAAAGAAAAATCCCATGAAGGCCAACACGGCAATGGGAATCAAGATGTGCTCGAGCGCATTGCCTTTGAGCATCACGCCGCGAATGACCGGCAGAAAATAGCGCGCGGGGATGAGGTACGTGACGATCTGCAGCGGCTTCGGCATCGCCGCAATGGGGAAGATGAAGCCCGAAAGCATAATCGTGGGCAGCATCGTGCCGGTGAGCGCGGACATCATCGCGACTTGCTGCGTGGCCGCGCGCGTGGAAATCAACAACCCGAACGCGAGCGCGACGAACACGAAGAGCAAACAGGCGCAGAGAATCAAAACCACACTGCCGATGATGGGCACCTTAAACCAAAAGTGCGCGACGAGCAGAATGATAACGCCGTCGAGGAACGCGAGCAGAATGTACGGCACGACTTTGCCGATGATGATTTCGTGCGGGCGCACAGGCGAGACTAGAATTTGCTCCAACGTGCCGGTCTCTTTTTCGCGCGCAATGGTGATGCTGGTGAGCAGCGCCGAGATCATCATGAGAATGACGGCCACCAAGCCGGGCACAAAAAAGTACGAACTTTTCAAAGTCGGGTTGTATTGGATGATGGTGCGCACCTCGAGCGGCAACACGAGGCCGTGCTCGGCATTATAACTTTGCAACACGGCATTGGCGTAGTTTTGAATCAACTGCGCGGTGTTGGAGTCGCCGGCGTCGATCAAGATTTGCACCTTTGCCGGAAACGGCGTGGCGCGCGTTTGCGCAAAGTCGTGCGGAATAAGCAAAACCATCTTCGCCGCGCGCTGCTGAAAAAGTATTTCGATCTCTGATTCGCTGCCCTCGAAATAATTCACGGTAAAGAAACGGCTGCCTTGAAACGCGCGCACCAACGCACTGCTCGCGGGAGATTTGGAATGATCGAGCACGGCGAGGTCGATATTCTGAATCTCCATATTGATCGCATAGCCATACATGAGCAGCATGAACACCGGCATGGCAAATACGATCAGCAACGTGCGAAAATCGCGACGGATGTGAATGAACTCTTTGCGGATGATGGGGGCGATTCTAGATGACATTTCAGTGATCAGGTTTATTTTCTGCGCGCCTCGTCATTGTCATTCCGTAGGAATTTTTTCTAGTGCCGGAATTGCCGTTCAGATTGAGACGTATGCCCGGCCCGAGGGAAGGTTCTTACAGAATGACATTCGAGGTCGGGTTTGCTTCATTCAAAAACGTTGAGCATCATCTATCTACTAGCTGAATAAACACCTCCTGCATCGAGGCTTTCTGATACTGCTGCTTCAATTCTTTCGGCGAGCCGAGTGCGATGATTTCGCCTTGATACATGATCGACACGCGATGGCAATACTCGGCTTCGTCCATGTAATGCGTGGTCACGAAAATGGTTTTGCCCTGTTCGGCCATGTGATAAATCAAATCCCAAAAATTACGGCGCGCTTCGGGATCAACACCTCCGGTGGGTTCGTCGAGAAAAATAATCGGCGGGTCGTGCAGCAACGCGCAACTCAAGGCCAAACGTTGTTTGAAACCGAGCGGCAACGCGCGCGTGGTCATGTCCGCTTGCTCGCGGAGTCCCAATTCTTGCAAAAGCTGGCCGCGTTTTTTTAATAAAGCCTCGCGCCGCAAGCCGTAGACTCCGCCGTAAAATTCGATGTTTTCTGCCGGCGTCAAATCATCATAGAGTGAAAATTTCTGGCTCATGTAGCCGATGCGCTGTTTGATCTTTTCATTCTGTTTGAAAATATCAAAGCCCGCGACCGAGCCTTTGCCGGAGGAAGGGAGCAGCAAGCCGCAGAGCATGCGAATCGCCGTGGTCTTGCCCGCGCCGTTCGCGCCGAGAAAGCCGAAGATCTCGCCTTGCTGCACGCTGAGATTGAGATTCTTCACCGCTTCGAATTTGCCGAAGCGCTTGCCGAGGTTTTGAGTTTGGACCGCGTAGTTGGGCATATATTTTTTAAACCTCCGAGGGTGCTCCTTCCCCGCTGGATTGATCAAGGTTTCGGACTTTTGCCAAGATAAATTGTTCGATAGTTACCGCGGCAGCAATGGCTTCTCGTGCTTCTTTCTCACCAATCATTTCAAACGGGATATCCGCAGGATAGCGGCCCTCGACGATATATCGATTCAAAATGCCTGTCTCATCAAAAATCTCGCTGAAGCTTTGGTCATACTTCAAAGCATCGACCAACAATTTTCTCAAGTCATGAATTTTGTCGAGTTCCCACCCTTGTGAAATCAAATACGACTTCAGATATTTCTCCGCGCTTCCATGACAAAGAAAGCAAATCGTATGAAACGGAGAGAAATCTTCCTTCAGCCCGGCTCTTGCATACAAAAGGTTTTCCTTCGCAAAAGTGAGCCAATCATTGATCAGCTTCTGCATTTCAGGCGTTCTTGTCATAAAGAACCTTGCCGTGTTTAAAGATGTGATGCAGATAAAATGGGTTTTGCGCGCGGAAGTTCCAATCTACTTCTGAAGGCTTGCGCACACGTATATCAGCGGGAAAATACCTTCCCATGAGAAGATCGTCTACCAATCGTTCCTGTACGCGACTCGGCTCCTCGCCCTCCTTGACAATAAAAAGATCGAGATCGCTGTCTTTGTGAGAATCGCCGCGCGCATAGGAGCCGTAGAGAATGATCTTCTCTGGCTGAATTTCGCGCACGATTTTTTCCACGATATACTTAATCAGTTCGGGAGTAATTTGGTTGGTGCGTAGTCTTTCGTCAATCTTCATGATAATTACGTCTCTTATCGGTTTAATTTCTGTCTTAAAGATAAGCTCGCTCGCGTCCTTTTCGCCAGAGTTCTTTAGTCCGCCAGCTTCATCAACTCCATGAAAGTATCTTCGATGCCCGCTTCGATGCAGCGCATGTCGGCAATGGGATGCGGCGCGCCGAGGATGAGACGATTGATCGCGTCGTGCGCGAGCGGCTCCGTGAAGCTCACGTGTAAACGGTCGCCAAAGATTTGCACGGATTGCGCCGCCAACTCCTTTTTGAAATAAGGCAGCACAAGCTGGGGATGCGGCGCGAGGACTTCATAAAGCGTGTGCGGAAAATTCTTCGTGATGTCGCGCGGATCGTCGAGCGCGAGCAGCCGGCCTTTGTGCATGAAGGCCACGCGTTTGCAGAGCAGCGCTTCGTCCATGTACGGCGTGGAGACGAGAATGGTCACGCCCTCTTCACGAAGCTGCTGCAAGATTTGCCAAAACTCTCTGCGCGAAACCGGATCAACGCCGGTGGTCGGCTCGTCGAGTATCAACACACGCGGCGTGTGAATGAGCGTGCAAGAGAGCGCGAGCTTTTGTTTCATGCCGCCGGAGAGTTGCTTCGCCAAACGATGTTTGAACGGCTCGAGCTTGCTGAAGTGATAAAGCTGCTGCAAGCGTTTCTTCTTCTCGGAACTCGGCACGCTGAAGAGATCGGCGAAGAACATGAGATTTTGCTCGACCGAGAGATCGGGATAAAGCGAGAAACGTTGCGGCATATAACCGAGCAAGCTGCGAATCGAAGGCACGTTGCGCCGCACGTCGAACTCGGCGATGCGCATCTCGCCCTCTTCCATCGGCAGGAGCGTGCAGAGCGTGCGCATCGTCGTGGTCTTGCCCGCGCCGTCCGGCCCGATCAAGCCGAACAATTCGCCCTCGTTGATCGCGAGCGAAAGCTCATGCACCGCGCGCAGCTCGCCGTAGCGTTTGGAGAAATTTTGGATGACGATGATTTCAGGCATATTTCAACCCAACAATCGCGGCTTGCTTTTCAAATAGAACACCACTATCGTTGACGCAACGAATGAATGCTGATTATCATAAAAAGGTGCATGATGGTTGCGAAACAAAATGCCTCCGCTTATCATGAGTTGGTCGATCTTATTGCGCGATCCGACCCTCAGCGCGTGCTTGCGTTTCGGCTTTCTCCCCAAACCGCACAACGCGTCGAAACATTGATCAGCCAAGAAAAGGCTAACGAACTCTCTTCTTCGGAACAAGAAGAGTTGGATACCTATATGCACTTGAGTCGAATCGTTATGCTCGCTCAAGCACAAGCGCATAAACTTTTACATGGGACATCTACCCCTAAAGCTGCGTGATGCCGCCTCGCTTTTTCCTCCCAAACAATGCTAAGATTTACTCCAACGGATAAAAGCAGCCAACGGTTAGCAAAGCAAGAATCGTTGGCTGCTTTTATCCGTTGGAATTTTTTTGTCGCTTCGTGTGTGGGCGTTTTCACAACCTTGAATTTGCCGCCCCCCCAACAGCGCCCCACAAGGGGGCGGGACTACAAAAAAGTTAAGGCAAAGAGCCGCTCGGCTCCAACGCAATCGCCACCGGCATGCCGTGCTTCAAAATTTTTTCGGGATTGTCGAGGTTGATCTTCACCGCATAAACCAGTGCGGTGCGGCTTTCTTGCGTGAGAATATTTTTCGGCGTGAACTCGGCTTTGGTGCTGATCCACGCGACCGTGCCCGTGAGCGTTTGCTCCGTGCCGTCGATGCGCACAGCCGCGGCTTGGCCGATCTTCACTTTGGGCAAATATTTTTCCGAGATAAAAATCTTCGTCCACATTTTGGAAAGGTCGATGATTTCCACCACGGGCGCGTTCGGCGGAATCGTTTCGCCCGCATCGTAATAGCGCGTCGTAATGGTGCCGTTGAGCGGCGCTTTCACCGTGGCGTCGTTGATTTGCCGGCGCAGCAATTTGGCCTGCGCTTCCAAGCCTTTGCCTTTGCTGGCGAGCACTTGGAGGTTTTGTCGCGCGGCATCGTATGCCGTCTGGCTGCGGTCGAAATTGATTTTCGCATCGTCGCGCGTTTGCTCGCTCGCCGCGCTCTTTTGAAAGAGATCGAGAAAGCGCTCGTAGCGCGTTTGCGCGTAGTCAAAATCTTCCTTCGCGCGGCGCAGATTCGTTTCCGCCATACGGCGCTGCACCACAAGCTCCTCTATTCCTGCCCGCACTTGCTCAAACTGATAGCTCAACTTCTCCGTATCCACCACGGCAATGGTTTGGCCGAGCACAACGTCCTCGCCTTCACTCACGGCCACTTGCAAGAGATAGCCGCCGGTTTGCGCCGCGACTTTTATGGCTGTGCCTTCGACGATGGCGCTCGCTTCGAAGGTGGAGGCCTCTTTCTTATTGCAAGCGCTCAAGAGCAATAACAACACGAGCAAAATTTTTGAAAAGTGTTTCATTACGTTCTCCGAATATTCTCTAGGACAGCACCTTCACCTCCTCATTGTCATTCTGTAAGAACCTTCCCTAGCGCTTGAGACACCTCCTTCTGTTTTGCGAGGCGTCGCGAGTGCGAGGGAAGATTCTTCCAGAATGACAGTTTGAGGGAGGCGTTGTAAATGAATCCTGAGGCAGTCTATCTCACTCCGCAATCGTCCCCGTTGCCAGCCGCATTTCACTTTGCGAAACATAATATTGAATCAACGCGCGCTGGAGCTGCAATTCGGCCTGCGTCAAATCGGATTCGGCGACGATCACGTCGTTCGTCGTGGCCACGCCCTCGCGCTGTTGCGTGCTGACGATGCGATAGCGCTCTTGCTGCTGCGCGAGCAACTGCTCCGCGAGCGCGATTTGGCGCGCGGTGAATTTCATATTCTCCCAACTGCGCTCGACTTCATAGTCGACCGTGCGCAGCAACTCGCGCTCTTCTAACCTGAGTCGGGTGTATTCGATCTCCGCTTCCTCCACGCGATGGCGATCTTGCTTGGCCCGCCACAAATTCCATTGCAAGCTCACGCCGACGGTCGTGTAATCCATCCACTCGTTCGCGACTTGATTAAGGGCGGGCTTGCCGTAATGGTATTTTGCCTCCGCGCCGATCTCCGGCAGAAAATTTCCGCGCGCGAGTTTGCGATTGAGCTGCGCGGATTTTTGGCTCAATTGCACGCCGCGCAATTCGGGCCGCGCTTGTCGTGCCGCCTGTTTCAAGCTATCGAGCGCGTATTTGAACTCGCCCGCGTTAGCCAGCTCGCTTTCAACCATGGGCCGCACTTCCGCGAGATCGAGCACGCGCGCCATTTGCAAATCCACCAAGCGTTGGTCGCGCAGGTTTTGTTCGATCAAAATTTTAACTTGCAAGGCTTGATTGAAAACTTGCAGCGTGTCATAAGCCACCACTTGCTTGGCGTTGAGTAGATGGCGCGTCTGCGTCAATTGCGTGGTGAGCCGATTCAAACTCGCGGCTTGAATCCGATTTTCTTTTTTAAGATTCTGCGTTTGATAGAAGAGTAGATGAATTTGATAAGCGGTTTGCTGCTGCAAAATAGCGAGCCGCGTTGCTTCGCTTGCCAAAGCGGTTTGGGCGAGATCAACTTGCGCGCGCAATCTTCCGCCGGTGAAAAGCGGCTGGCGCACACCGAGCGCAATGTCCGTGCGATCATGCCCGCCCAACTCTACGCTCGGCGCCGTGAAGTTCGGCGGCAAAGGCAGGCCGAGATTGCCGATCGGAATATCGAGTTTGGCAATCTCGTCGGTGTAGGAAGCCGTCGCGCTCAAATCCAGCGAGGGCAAACGCTGCCCGCGTTTGATCGCGACTTCAAGCGCTGCGAATTTTTGCCGCTGCTCTTGTTTCTTGATCTGCAAATTATTTTGCCGGGCGAGGCGCAAGGCCTCTTCGAGAGAAAGGGGGGCTTGCGCGTGAGCATGCCCAGGCCAGAGAAGAAAGCACAGCACAGGAAAGAATCGTTTCATAAGATTGTACCAGAGGTCGATAAAGAGTTGAAGTCATCGTACAAAATCGCAGCGAGAATATGCAAGACTCGCCACATTATCAAGCATTTTAATGGAAGCGCGGGCACAAAAAAACCGCTTGGACTTCTGCGCTTTCCGTATAAATTCAACTCCGATTCTTTTCCACAACGTCTCATCATTAAATCAGCACTGAAAGGTAAAGGCGACTCAAATATGACGCGCTTGCAAGCCGGCGACGAAGCTCCGGACTTCGAAGCCCTCACCGATCAAAATCAAAAGCTGCGCCTGAGCGATTTGCGCGGCCAAACTGTGATCCTGTATTTTTACCCGCAGGACGACACGCCGGGCTGAACGATCCATGCGTGCGCGTTCCGCGACAACTACGAGGTCTTCGTAGAGAAAAAAGCCATCGTGCTCGGCGTCAGTCCCGATGGCATTGCCAGCCATGTGAAATTTAAGAGCAAATACCAGCTACCGTTCACGTTACTCGTCGATGCCGAGCATAAAATTTCCGAGGCCTATGGCGTGTGGGGCGAGAGGTCGATTTTGCTTATCAAATTTACCGGCGTGTTACGCAGTCATTTTGTGATTGGGCCAGACGGAAAAATTCTCGAAGCGCATTACAACATCGGCGCGAAGGACAGCGTGCAAGAATCGTTGAGAGCGATTGGCGAGTTCACAATATGAAGGCACCTCTCCTCAGCCTGTCATTCAGTATGAACCTTTTTAAGTACTCGGCACAACTTCAAGCTGAACGCTCTTACCGGTGCTCAAAAGGATTCCTTCTGAATGACAGGTCTGTGGGGTTATGAAAATTCCCTCATGGACAAAATAAAAATCTACACCGACGGCGCGTGCTCCGGCAATCCCGGACCGGGCGGTTGGGGCGCGATCTTGATTCACGGCGAGCGCGAGAGAGAGTTAAGCGGCTTTAATCCGCAAACCACGAACAATCGCATGGAGTTGACCGCGGCGCTTGAAGCGCTCAAGGCTTTGCGCAAGCCTTGCGAGGTGACGATCTATTCCGATAGCGCGTACCTCATCAATTGCTTTCAACAAGGCTGGCTGGAAAGTTGGAAGCGCAACGGCTGGCGTCGCGGAAGAAATAAAAACGAGCCGGTGTTGAACACCGACCTTTGGCAAGAGTTGGACGACTTGCTGCACACGCACAAAGTGCGTTGGGAAAAAGTGCCGGGCCACGCGGGCGTGCATTATAACGAGCGCGTGGATCAGCTTGCGACGGAGCAAATTCGTTTGGCGCGACAGTAAGCGCGCGGCTAGTTTTTGATCAATCATGGTGAGGTTCCTATGCGCATGGTCAATAAACCTGTTTCGCAGGTGAGGAACGACCCCGGTATCATTCTTCTGCGCTTCGTGCTGGCGGCGCTGATGCTCATTCACGGCGTCGCGCGCATCGTGCTTGGCGGGGTTGCGCCGTTCGGAGAATTTCTCGCGAGCAAAGGGTTGCCGTTCGGCACCGCGCTGGCGTTGCTGATTACGCTGTTTGAGTTGGCCGGCAGCGGGATGTTGTTTCTGCGGAAGTATGTGGTCCTCATCGCGCTGCTGTTCGCGCTCGAATTGCTGGCCGGTATTTTTTTGGTGCATGGGCCGGAAGGTTGGTTCGTCGTCGGCGCGGGCCGCAACGGCATGGAGTATAGCGTGTTGTTGATCGCGGGCTTCATCGCGTTGGTGGCGTCCGAGCGCCAACGGCAAAAATTGCATTTTTAGTTGAGGTTGAAGATTACGCTTAGAAAATTGACGCTGCTCCTTGCGCTTGCGCTAGCAGCTCAAAATCTTTGGGCGCAAGCGCGCGAGTCCGCTGCGGATTCCCTCGCGCGTATGTCGATCGAGCCGGACTTGCTGCAAGAAAATGAAAGCGCGGCCTATGAAATCGCGCGGCTGCGCGTGCAGCGCTGGCTTACGAAACAACAAGCGCAAGCGCAAACCGCGAGCTATAGCAACGTTGCGGAACTCGCGCGCGAAGCGATGACGTTTGCGCATGAGGAAGATTTCCTCACCGCGGAAATGTTGCTTGAAACCGCGCTCGATTTGATTTCCACATTCAAAGACTCGCCTCTAGAGCCTTCTTCCCCCAAAACTGCTTCTGCTTTTTCTTCCTCCACAAAAAAAGCTTTTTGGCAATGGCAACCTGAAGCGCTCGCGGGCGTTGATCTGTCGAGATTGGAATATGACTTCGGCAGCGAGGACGCGGACGAGTTTCTCGCCGAGTTGCAGCAAAGTTCCGCGCAAAACAATGCGAATCCGTTTGCCGGCGTGCGCGTGAATCTCTCGCGCGCGGGCGCTGCGCCGTGGGATTTACGCGCGTCTTCCCTGCTTAAAGCAAGCGCGGAGTATTATAACGGCGCGTTTGATTTTGCCGCGCACAGCGCTGCGAGTCAAGAAACCAATTGGCGGGTGGAAAATCGGTGGGAAGCAACCTCGTATCGCGACACTTCTGGTTTGCGTTATTGGCAAAATACGAGTGTCCTGCTGGGCGGAATAAAACTCGGCCGGCAATTTCGCCTCGAAGTGGGGGAGGAGTTTCGTGTGCGGCAATATCGCAGCGCGGCGCAATTCAGCCCCAACTATCGGCACAATGAGATCGGCTTGCGCGCCACTTATGCCGGCGGCTTTGCCACGCGCGTGCAAGCGCTCTATGAATACGGCGTGCGCGCGCATCCCAGCTCGCCGCGCGACGATTATCTTGAACATCGTTTCGAGGCGAGCCTGGCGCAACATTCGTTTGCAGGCGCGACCGTTTACGTGCAAAATATTTGGCGCCGGCGCATTTATCCGCTCGGCATTCCGGATAGCACGTTTCAAAACACGTATCGCGAGGAGTATTTGCGCGCGGATGTAACGCTGGGTTTGAGCGGACGCACCGCCGTGCGGCTGGAAGGCGAGCTTACGTTGCGGCAATATGAAACGCCGAGCGTGTTCACGCCGGATTTTTTCAATGCGAGGTTGAATCCGAAAGTGCAAATCAAACTCTGGCAGGATTGGCAGGCGAGCGCGGGCTATATCTTTCTCCTGCAGGCCAATGGCAAGCAAACCCCGGCTTCCACCGACGCCGCGCTCACGAACGGCTTTTATGAAGATTATTATGCGAACGGCTTCACGCTCGGTTTGGATTTTTTCAGCACGAGCGGATTGCTCTTTAGCGCGAGCCACGTGTTCGAAGCGCGCATCTATCCGGATTCGCAATTGGACGCGGCCGCGGCTTTCAACCCCAATCCCAACCGCAACAACAATTCCTTCCTGCTGTTTCTCTCCTGGCAAATCGATCGGCATTGGCAAGTAAACGGCGTCGCGAATTTCGACAGCCAGATTAGCCGCGCCGAGTATCGCGAGGATTTGCGCAATACGATTCTCGCGCTGGAGTTGGGTTATTCTTTTTAAAAAATCTTATGTGAAACCACGGAGTATCATACAAGGAGGGAGAAGCACGAGGGGTGCGCTCGGTTCGTTTGGACGAGCGCGATCGCGGAGATTCGATTCGCCGGTCGCGATTCCTAGCGCAGCGCCGACATGCGGGGCATGCTTGCAAACAGGCCGCGCTAGTTTTGCAGAATGACTTCTTCGTGTTTGCGCACTTGTTTTACCTTGAAGCTTTCTTTATCAACAAAAACATCTTTGAACTTGCCCTTTATGGTCGCGATCCGAAATTTATAAAGCCATACGCCTTCGCTTTTCTTCAGCTTCCAACGCATGATCTCTCCCGGCACGGCGGCAAGGGCAACGGTTTCCGCCCGCGTCAGCGCGATCTGCCGCGCCTGCAATACCGCGCGCCCCTGTTGTGCTTCGACGATGACGGTGTCAACTGCGCCCAAACGCGCATTGACGACCACTTTGTGCAGCGTATCGCCCTGCATCAAAAAGTATTCATAGACCGTCAAGCTATCGTCGTCGCGGCGCTCCACGAACTCTAATTTCCCCAACCCCATCCGATCCTTGATCAAAACCCGCAAACGATCTTCATTCATAATTTTGCCAACTTCGGCTTGCGCCGCAACCGGCGCTGCAGAAAATGAGACGATCGTTGCGAATAGCAGGCAAGCAGTTTTCATAAGAACTCTTTCTTTGGCAACTCGGAAGTAAGCTTTTTATGAGAAAAATTCGATAGCGGGAGCAAGCTTTATGTAACGCCCAAACCCGCCTTTTGCTGAAAACAATCTTCTTCCTCTCCTAACTTTGCGAATCGGGGCTTCCGTTTTTTTAATTCTGGGAAAATTTTTGTTTTGCCCAATCTTGCGTCCTCGTAATTCCCTGAAAAATAGGTCGGAAATTTTCTGCTTTTCGGGCGCGGAATTTGAAATGCTAAACGCATTCCTAAAATCGGAGTATTATGTCTGAAAAATACCGCATCCAGATCCCTGATATTGAATTTTGGAAAGGCCTCGTCCCTTGCCAAATTGGTTGCCCGATTCACACCGACGCGGGCCGTTACGTGCAACTGATTGCGGAGCAAAAATACCAAGAGGCGTATTTGACTTCGCGTTCGCCCAATCCCTTTGCCAGCGTTTGCGGCCGCGTCTGTGCCGCGCCGTGTGAAGATCGCTGCCGTCGCGGCAAGATCGATGCGCCGGTGAGCATTCGCGCGCTCAAAAGATTCGTCACGGAAAAATACGGCGTCGAATCGCTCGCTCCCGACACGCAAGATGGTTTGTTCGAAGGCAGTGACGAGGCGGGCAACAAGTGGCGCTGGCATTTGCCCGTGCAGATTCAATCGCGAAAAAATGTTGTTAAAAACAAAAAGGTCGCGGTGATCGGCTCCGGCCCGGCCGGACTTTCCTGCGCGCACGATCTCGCGATGATGGGCTATCAAGTCACGGTGTTTGAAGCGACGAATGTCGCGGGCGGCATGTTGCGGCACGGCATTCCCGAGTATCGCCTCCCTCGCAGTTTCATCGATAAAGAAATTGATAAAATAAAAAATCTCGGCGCAGAAATACGCTACAACTCGCCGCTCAGCGAGAAACTTGGCATTGACGAGTTGAAGCAACAAGGTTACGAAGGGATCTTCATTTCCGTCGGCACGCAGAAAGGCCGCGATCTCAACATCGAAGGCGTGCAGCTTGACGGCGTGATCAAAGCCATTGATTATTTGCTGAACGTCAACAACGGCTATCGCGTCAATCTCGGCAAAAAAGTTTTGGTCATCGGCGGCGGCTTTGTCGCGTTTGATGCGGCGAGAATGGCGTTGCGCGGCGGGCCGGAGCCGGACACGACGACGATTCACGAAGCCGTTGACGCGGCGCGCGTTGCCATGCGTGGCGGCGCTTCGGAAGTTCACATCGCCAGTTTGGAGTCGTTTGCCGAAATGCCGGTGTTGCGCTCTTCGCAGGGTCACGAGGAATTTGAAGAAGCCCAACACGAAGGTATCGTTTTTCATCCGCAGCGCGGCCCGAAGCGTTTCGTCGGCGCCAACGGCAAAGTCAAAGCCGTCGAGTTCATCGGCGTGACGCGCACGTATGATGAGAATGGCCGCTTCAATCCGGTTTATGATGCGAATTACTCCGAAATGTTCGAGACGGACTCGGTGATTCTCGCGATTGGCCAGCAAGCAGATCTCTCGTTCATCAAATCTGCCGACGGCATCGAGCTGACGCCGAGCCGCTTCATCAAAATTAATCCTGAAACTTTGGCGACGACCGCAGCGGGAATTTACGCGGGCGGCGACGTCGCGTTCGGCCCGCGCAACATCATCGACGCGATTGCCAACGGCAAAAAAGCCGCGCTGTCGATTGACGAACATCTGCGCGGCGTTCAGCTTCAAGCTTTTTATAATCTCTCCATCGAAAAAATTCCGACGCGGCAATTCACCCGTCCGGAAGATTTTGAGCAATATGAACGGCAAGCGCCGCCCACAATTGATTTGCAGCGCCGCACCGGCATCTCCGAAGTTGAAACCGGCTACAATGAAGAACAAACGCGTCGCCAAG
>CAYNDW010000069.1:0-14637 GCA_964395375.1 uncultured Cytophagia bacterium | reverse complement strand
AGATAAAGCGCGTAATGAGAATACGCTGCGCATCGTGCGTGATCGCAATCCCGCGCGGCGTTGGGCCAACAGCAACTTCGCCGACGATGGTCCGCGTGTTGGGATCGATCTGCAACAAGCGTCCGGTGGCTTGCAATGTCACATACGCCGCGTTCGGGCTAAAGGCAATACCGAAGGGGCGCGAAGCATAGGGCAACGCGAGGGTCTGCACGAGAGCGCCGCTGGCACCATTCAACACACTGATCGTAGCCTCGCCTTCATTCACCACCCAAATCGTGCCGTCCGGCGCTGGTGCGAGCGTGCGCGGTTCTTTGCCCACGCGCGTTTCAATTTTTTTGTTTAATAAAACCGCGTCCAGCGCGGTGACGGTCGCGTTGTCGGTGTTCACATTCCACACGAGCTGTCGGGCTTCATCAAAAATAATCGTGCTCGAAGCCGTCGGAGCACTCGCTGTCGCGGGATAATGAATCGTTTGCACGAGCGCAACGCGACTCGTGCTCACGTTATCTTTGGCCGCCACTTGCACGACATAATGCCCCGGCTGTGTGTAAACATGAACCGCGCTGGCATTGGTCGAAAACGGCGTGGCGGCGGAGCCATCGCCGAAGTCCCACGAGTAACTCACCGCGCCCGACGCGTTTTGACTCGTTGCCGTAAAGTTCGCATTCGCGCCGACCAACGTCGGTGCTGTGGGTAAAATTTCACAACGTAGCGGCGGCTGCAACGAGGCCCCAGTGGAAAAAATACTTCGAAACGTCGTCGCCATCGCATTGCCCGCTAAGTCACGAATGCCGTTTGCAGGCAACACGATTTCATAAGCTGTGTTCGGTTGCAACGGCGCGCTCGGCGAAAAATTCACGATGCCGGTTTGCGAGCTATATTTGCCCGTCAGCGCAGCGCCGCCGCCCACGGGCCGCACGATGAATGAGGCTTCATTCACACTGCGCAAATCGATTTGATCCGTGAACGTCATGCCGATGCGCGAAGTCAAAGCTTGATGCAGTGCGCGATCTTTGGGCGAGATCATATTCACCGCGGGCGGCGTGCGATCGGGCTCGGCTTGATGCGGAATGATGAACGTGCCGTTGCCGTGATCGTCGCTCACGAGCACGAGGTTGCCCATCACCACTGCGAAATCTTCATCGCGATCAATAATGCCCGAGCTTGCCTGGCCCGCGCTTTCATAGCGCGCGGCATTGCGCATGTCGATCTTTTTATAATGATCCGAAGCGCCCGCGTGCGCGAAGCCGTCTTGAAAAGTCACATAACCGCCGCGACCGCCGAGCGACATGCCATTCACATACGCGAGGCGCGTCGGCTCGCTGATATCAAACACGGTGAAGTTGTTGTGGATGTCCACGCCGAGAATCTTGTTGCCGTTAAGCAGCGCGCTATACACCGGCGGCATGTTGTGCGTTTGCGCCGCGAGCAACACGGGATTAATCGGATCGCTGATGTCCATCGTCACATAGCCGCTCTCTTCCAACGAAGAGGCCGCAAGCACATTGCCGACCGCGAAGATCGATCCGATACGAAAACCGCCGGTCTGCGCGATCGGAATCGGATTGGGCTTGCCGCTGCCGCGAGGCACCAGCACGGGTTTGCGCGGATCAGTCGCATCGACGATATAAATGCCGTTGCCCGAACCGCCGACATAAATGAACGGCGCTTGCCAACACAACCACCATGCGCCAAGCGCGTAGTTACTGTCTTCAATACCGGGCAAATGCAAATAACTCAATCGCACGGGATTGCGAATGTCGGTCCAATCCCAAATTTGAATGCCGAGCGCTGCTTGCAACGCCACGAGATCGCGGCCTGAGCTGCTGCTATAGCCATAGCCATGCGCTTCGCGAATGTCGTGCGTCTCCGCGTCGTCTTTGCGGCTCACGAGCACGGGCGTGTTCGCCACGGAGAAATCATAAAAGGAAAATCCGCCGTTCGACTCGCCGTCGTCGGAATAGATGATCGCCAGATAGCCGTTGTGCATCGAAGCGGTGCCGTGCGCGCGTGGGGCGCTGTTGCTCGCGTCAATGCGTGCGATCACGGTGAGCACCTCCTGCGGCGGATAGCTGCGATTGGGCAAACCCGGGCCGTCACTCGTGGTTTGGCCGAAGAGAGTTGCGTTCATCGCAAGGGCGAAGGCGCTAATCGTGATCACACAAAAATGCCAACGGCTTTTCATAAAGAGTCCTTGAAAAGAAAAATCCATCCACACAAAAAAGTTGCGCGCGTTTTGAAAATGAACATCGCGGCCTAAAATGTCAAGCTCTAATTCCGGCGCTTAAAACGGGCTTCGCGGATGAACACAGATTTTTTTTGAGAACGCTATCCGTGTTCATCCGTGGTTCAGTTTTTTTTGTCTTGTGGGTGCCCGTTCTTGCGTGTCTTCTTCGTTTGTTTACCTGCGTGACCTCTGCGATCGCGCTGACTTAAAGCGCTTCGCAGACTTCAAAAAGCAAAAGCACAACACCGCCCCAGCGCGTCTGTTCGCCAACAGATTGGAGAACAAGAACAACAAATTCAACCCACACATTTCTGTCCTTGTAATCCCTCAGAGTAGCGCCCGTGAGCGGGGCGCTACTTTCTCCACAGTTAATCGAGGCATTACATTGCGGTGAAGATTTGAGTTGAAATCCTCTGAACGGCAAGCTATCTTCGCGGCAACCATCCGAGTCTTTCATAAAAGCATCTCACAAAGCCGCAAAGAACCCGCAAAGCTTTTCTTTGCGAAACCTTTGCGTCTCTGCGGCTTTGCGTGAGCTTTTTGCACTGCATTGCATCTTTAGCTCGCTTTAGAATCCCATGACCGTCAACGAGATTCGCTGTTTGGTGCAGTAACGCCCATTCAAGCCGCTGCTCTTTCAGCTCGACACTGGCACAAAACAGCTTGTCAATCATCCCGAGGTCATCGTCACCGAGATGATGATCGTTTCAGTCGACGACGACGGTCAGCTCATATACATTGCGCCGGAGGCGGTGAGCACGGTTCGTTATGCTCCTCTCTCAAATCGCCGTACGCGGCGCGGCAGCAAATTAAATAAACCGAAGCGCTGAGTTCAACACTAAACAAAGGCTGAATCATGAATCTCG
The DNA here is from genome assembly GCA_964395375.1 of uncultured Cytophagia bacterium. Classification (GTDB taxonomy): domain Bacteria; phylum Zhuqueibacterota; class Zhuqueibacteria; order Zhuqueibacterales; family Zhuqueibacteraceae; genus JABWAN01. Next base: position 11,544 of record CAYNDW010000069.1, on the reverse strand, counting down.
AAATGATCCGTAAATATGTAAACGCCCGCCCCTTCAAGCCGCTCGTGTTTCATTTGGAAAACGGCGACAAACAACTCGTCAAGCATCCGGAAATCATCATTACGGAAGTCGTGATTATGGCAGCGGACGAAAAGGGCTTTCCGGTCGTAATCGCGCCGGAGGCGGTCACGTCCATTCATTATGCGCCGGCTAAACCCCATCGCACGCGCGCCCGGAGAAAACCCGTCACTGCGAGAAAATAATTTCACCCACTCAGCACATGCCCAATTCCAATTTCAAGTTCGACTCCGCGGAGCACAAAGCGGCATACGTGCAGGAGATGTTCGACCGCATCGCGCCGCGTTATGATTTAATGAATCGCATCATGACGCTCGGCCAAGATCAAGCTTGGCGCAAACGGCTCATTCAACGCGCGGGCATTACACGCGGCGCATATGTTTTGGATATTGCCACCGGCACCGCGGATATCGCGCTCGCCGCGCATGCGGCCGGCGCGAGGCAGGTCATCGCCGCGGACTTCAGCCGTGAGATGCTGGTTTATGCGCAGCACAAAATCAACAAGGCGCGCAACGGCAAACACGAGGCGATTGTGCTCGCCGAAGCCGACGGTTTGCATCTGCCCTTTGCCGACAACTCCTTCGACGCCGTGGTCACGGGCTTCTCGCTCCGCAACGTCGGCAATCTCGATCAATTCCTGCGCGAGATGACGCGCGTGACGAAGCCGGGCGGCAAGGTCGCGTGCTTGGAAATTACGCGGCCGCGCTCGCCGCGCTTTCGCAATTTTTTCGCATGGTACTTCGGCAGGGTCGTGCCGTTCATGGGTCGCATCATTAGCGGGCAAAAAGAAGCTTATAGTTACTTGCCGCACTCCGTTGCCCTCTTCATCACGCCGGAAGAGCTGCGCGTGCGCATGGAAGACGCCGGGCTAAATCACGCCGCGTTCGAAACGCTCATGCTCGGCACGATTGCAATTCATCACGGCACGAAGATTCATTCCAACCCGCCGAAACAATCTCACCGCGCGCAAAAATAAAAATCGTTTTCAACCTGAAGGTCGATCAAAATGAAAGCTTGACGGGCAGGATCGCTAATGTTCAGCCACGGCCAAGCCGTGGCAGATCATTAACAAGCTGCATGCGCAGCGGAGCGAAGCTTGCTATTTGACGCAGCCTTTGGTATTATTGCGCCGTTTTGAAATAACGCGGATGCAAATTCTGCGCAGAGTTTGAGTCAAGTTCGACAATCAAAAAAATCATGTTGGAAAAAATCGATCACCTCGGCATTGCCGTGCGCGATTGGGAGGCAGCGCTTGCGCGTTATACTACGCTCACAGGCGGACCGCCGCAACATATCGAAGAAGTGCCGGCGCAAAAAGTGAAAGTGGCTATGTTTGAAGTCGGCGCCTCGCGCGTGGAATTATTGCTGCCCACCGCGCCGGATTCGCCGATTGCAAAGTTTATCGAGAAGCGCGGCGAGGGCATGCACCACATTTGCTTCAAAGTTGCCGACCTCGATGAAGCTTTAGCGTGTCTGGCTGCGGAGGGCATGGAAGTCCTTCCGGGCGCGGGCAGCACAGGCGCAGAGGGTAGCCGCGTGGCGTTTCTTCATCCCAAGAGCGCGGCCGGCGTTTTAATCGAGTTGGTGGAAAAATCATAACGAGGCATTCCTTACGGCGACGATGAGAAAAATTCGCATCGGCATTGATGTGGGCGGCACGTTCACACACGCCGTCGCGATTGAGACCACGGATTTCAGTTTGGTCGCGCAAACCAAAACTTCGACGACCCATCCTCACGAAGAGGGCGTAGCCGCCGGTGTTTTAACCGCATTGTTGAAGCTCTTGCAAAAAGGCCGCATCGCGCCGGAAGAAGTCATACTCGTCGCGCACAGCACGACGCAAGCCACCAACGCGCTGCTCGAAGGCGACGTCGCCAAAGTCGGCATCATTGCCATGGGCAGCGGCCTCAAAAGCATTCGCCTTCGCCGACAAACGCAGATCGAGGATATTGAATTGGCGCCGGGCAAGTTATTGCGCACGTGCTATCGCTTCCTCAACCCGGCGCGCAATTTTACGGACGAAACGATTCGCGCCACGATTCAAGCGCTGCAAGCAGAGGGCGCGCGCGCGCTCGTTGCCACGGAAGCCCTTTCGATGGACCGGCCCGGACACGAGCAACAGGTGGTCGCCCTCGCGCAAGCCCTGGGGATGCCCGCAACTTCCGCCCAACAAATTTCCCAACTTTATGGCTTACGCCTGCGCACGCGCACGGCGGTGATCAACGCCAGCATGATGCCGGTGATGATGGCCACCGCGGAAATGCTGGAGCGCAGCGTGCGCGCAACCGGCATCACCGCGCCGTTAATGGTGATGCGCTCGGACGGCGGCATCATGGACATCAATAGCATGCGTGAGCGCCCGATCTTGACGATGCTCTCCGGCCCGGCTGCGGGAGTTGCCGCCGCGTTGATCTACGCTAAAATTTCGGACGGCATTTTTGTGGAAGTCGGCGGCACGAGCACGAATATTTGTGTGATTCGCCAGGGGCAAGTGCAAATGCGCGCCGCGCATATCGGCCGGCATGCGTTGCATAACAAGACGCTCGACGTGCGTACCGTTGGCGTAGCCGGCGGCAGCATGCCGCGCGTGCAAAATCAGCAGATCGTTGATCTCGGCCCGCGCAGTGCGCACATTGCCGGCATCACGTACGAGGCCTTTAGCCAGATTCAAGAGTTGGATAAAGCCGAACCGGTGTTCGGCGCACCCAAGCCCGGCGATCCGCACGATTATGTCTTCCTGCAAAATAGCGGAAAGAACTATGCGCTTACCGTAACCGGCGCGGCCAACTATCTCAAACTCGTGCCGGAATACGATTATGCCCACGGCGGCGAACAAAATATTGCGCGCGCTTTTGAAAAGTTCGGCGAACTGCTGCAATGTCGCCCGCACGAAGCGGCCCGGTGCATGCTGGAGAAAGCCTGCGCGCGCCTCGCGGCCGTGATCAACGAGCTGATCGAACATTATGGTCTCAACGCGAGCACATTAAAGTTGGTCGGCGGCGGCGGCGGCGCGTCCACGCTTCTGCCCTTTCTCTCCGAAGTAACGAAGCTGCCGATCGCGCTGGTGCAAAACAGCGCCAACATTTCCGCGTTGGGCGTCGCGTTGGCTATGGTGCGCGAGACGATCGAACGCAGCCTAGTGAACCCCACCACGGAAGATTTGCTACAGATCAGGCAAGAAGCAGAGCGTGCGGTGATCCGCATGGGCGCGGCCGCGGAGACGGTCGATGTAAAGCTTGAAATCGACGCGCGCAATCATCGCGTCACGGCAATGGCGCTCGGCTCAACCGACGTGCGCTTTATCGAACAACTCGGCAAGCCCATATCCGCGAATAAACGTTTGGAACTGGCCGCGCAAGCGCTGGCGACACACGAACGCAAAATCACACTGCTCGCGGACACCGGTTTCTTCTGCGCCTATGCGGCGCACAAAACGACGCCGAAATTTTTCGGGCTGTTCAAAACGAAAAGCCGGCCCGTCGTGCTCATTGATCAACATGGCGTGGTGCGTGTCACGTTCAAACACGCGGCAATGGAAGAAATGTTCGTGCGGGACGCACAGGAGAAGTTGCAGCACTTTCTCGCCGAACACACCAGCGCCGGCGCCAGCGGCGCGCAAATTCCGGGAGTGCATTTGGCCGTTGGTCCGCGGTTGCTTGATTTTTCCGGCTTGGTGGAGGTGAAACAAGTGCTCGTCATGGGCGAGTTGGAGTTGGGCAAATTCGCGCCCGAAACGCCGGTGCTGGCGTTGGCCGAGGGGAAGGATTAAAGGAAGCTTGCTGCTGTAAACGAATTAAAGAACCAAGCTCAGAGAGGTGCGCAATCATGTTGAACCCGGAACGCTTACGCGAACTTATCGCCGGCGGCGAAAATTCTTTGGTTGAGTTCAAAGAAGACGCCGTGGAGAATAGAAAACTCGCACGCGAGCTGGTGGCGCTTTTGAATCATCGCGGCGGCTATCTTTTGCTCGGCGTCAACGACAAGGGCGAGTTTGTCGGTTTAACCCGGCCAGATAACGAAGAGCGCATCATGAACGTGTGCGCTGATTTGATCACGCCCACGGTGGCCGCGACTTACTATGAATTGACGCTCGCCGAAAAAACTATTGCCGTTATCGAAGTCGAGGCTGGTCACAATAAACCCTATGCCGTTAGTGAAGTCGCAAATCTCGATGGCCGCAAGACGAAAGTCAAACTCTACTACAATCGCTATGGCAGCACCACCCGCGAAGTCACGGATCGCGACGAAATCCAACGGCTGTTTCAAGCTTCCGGCAAGCTGCACTATGAGACCACGCCGGTCGCGGGCGCGAAATTGGGCGATCTTGATCTGACCGCACTGGCGGAGTATTTGCAAAATTATCGCCGACTGGAGATTGCCGCTTTGGAGGAGACCGCGCTGCACCGCTTGCTGGAAAACCTCAGCTTGGTTGCGCGCACGGAAGTCGAAGTGCGACCGACGATCGCCGGCTTATTGTTGTTTGGAAAAAATCGCGTGACGCGCTGGCTGCCGCAAAACGGCGTCGATTGTATCAAAGTCCGAGGACGCAATTTAAGCGAAGGCACGGACGATGTGAAATTTTTCGAACGCAACGTCTTTGCCAATCTCGAAGACACACTTGCCTTCATCTATCGTTATAATACCCAAAGCTTCGTCATCGAAGGCGTGCGCCGCGTCGATTTTTGGGATTACCCGGAAAAGGCCTTGCGCGAATGTTTGGTCAATGCCCTCGTGCATCGCGATTACACGATTACGGGCAGCCATGTGCGCGTACACATTTTTGAGGATCGCATTGCGATACGCAGCCCGGGCAGCATTCCCGATTCACTCACGCTCGGTAAAATCCGGCTCGGCACGATTTACCATCGCAATCCCGTGCTCATGCAATTTTTTTATGACGCGCATCTTTCCGAGCGGCTGGGCCAAGGCATCCCCACGATCTTTCGCGAGATGCAAGCCAACGGCAATCCCGAGCCGGTGTTCGAAGATTTGGGCGACGAGTTGAAAGTGACGTTGCACAAAAGAATCGCAACGGCATCGCAATGAAATCGGTTCAGCCACGGCTTGGCCGTGGCTTGGGTTTGAATTCGCAATCTTTCAAATATCATCCGGCCAAAACCTTCCCTCGTGCTTCGCATTCTTCCCAGCGCGAGGGAAGGTCCTTTCAGGATGACAGTTGAAGGAAGTTACAAGCCAACTCGCAACGAGTATAATCACAACTCGCTGTATGTGATCTTCACCTTCTCAACCCGACGAGTCTCTCATGACCCTCAAAAACAAAATCGCCCTCGTCACCGGCGCGAGCCGGGGCATCGGCGAGGCGCTTGCGCTCGCGCTGGCAAACGCGGGAGCAAATTTATTTTTAACCGGACGCGATGCCGCACGATTGCAAAACGTCGCAGAGCGTGCCCGCCGTTCTCAAACCGAGGTCGAAACTTTTGCCGCGGATTTGCACGACGAAGCGCAAATCAAAAAGCTGATCGCGCGGGCGCATGAAAAGTTTGGCCGCCTCGATATTCTGATCAACAATGCGGGCTTGGGTTATTTTCACCCGGTGGCAGAGATGACCACGGCGCAGTGGGATGAAATGTTCGCGATCAATTTGCGCGCGGTGTTTATTGCCACGCGCGAAGCGCTGCCGTACTTGCGCCAAGCCGGCGAAAGTTTTGTCGTCAACGTCGCTTCGCTCGCGGGCAAGAATACGTTCGTTAACGGCGGCGGCTATGCGGCAACGAAATGGGGGCTGCGCGCGTTTGGGCAATGCCTCATGCTGGAGGAACGCAAACACGGCGTGCGCGTGTTGACGATTTGCCCCGGCTCCGTGGCCACGGACTTCGGCGCGAGTCATGAACGCGCATCGCGCTCCGCGGAGCCGAACATTATTCAACCCGAAGACGTGGCGGACACGGTTCTCGCCGCGCTGCAAATTCCGCAACGCGCCATGGTCAGCGAAATCGACATTCGCCCGACGAATCCTTAGCGCGTCAAGCCGCAATCAAAACTGCAACCGCGCATGAACGCTCAGCCATGCGCATAAAAAATTAGCGTTCATTCGCGTGGATGAGCGGTTCGAAAAAACTACTTTAATCGTCTTACTCAAAACCGTTTTGCCTGAAAGCAACGCTTCCACTTTGGTGGAATAACCGGATTATCACTCACCCGTTAGGAAGACCTCATGAAGCTCTATCGCCATCTCGCGCTCGCGGCAGTACTGCATGCCGTGTTCGTGCAAGCACAACCGTCAGAAAGATTATACGCCGGCGTCGCAACGCTGCTAGATAATAACAGCGGCAATGCCGGGCTATACGTCACCGCGTTCGACGCGCCCAACTGGAAAAACGTGGCGTGGCCAAACTTTTCCGTGCGCGCCACGGCCACGATTGTTGCCGGCGGCGAGCCGCGCATTTTGCTCGGCGGCCCCCTTGGCATCGTGCGGCCCTTTACCAACCCCACCGGCTGGCAGTTGCTCACGGCCGATCAAATGGGCGAAGTTTTAGATCTCAAGGTCGATTCGGAAAACGGCCACACCATCTTCGCGGCCACGACGCGCGGCGTTTATGTTTCGGAAGACCGCGGCAAAACTTGGCAAGCGCGCAATCAAGGTTTGCTAAATCAATTTGTCAGTTGCCTCTTGCTTGATCCGAAACAAGATCGTCGTTTGTTGGCCGGCACCGAGGCCGGGTTATATGAATCTTTCAATGAAGGCAAAGAATGGACGCTCGTAGCCTTCGCCGAAATTCCGATTCGCGCCTTGTTGCGCGAGCCGGAATCATGGCCGGGCATTTATTGGGTCGGCACGGAGTATCACGGTTTGTTTGAAAGTTTTGATGGCGGCGAAAAATTTGACCAGGTTGACATGGGCAGCGACAGTGTTTCGATCTATGCGCTCGCCGGCGGCGGTGCGACCGCGCCCATCTATGCCGGCTTGTTTGAAAAAGGTCTTTATCGCGCCTCGTCCCCGGGAGAAAACTGGGCAGCGCTGGAAGGCAGCCAACAGCTCGGCAGCGTCTTAACGATTTTGCCGCTCGAAGATCGCCAAACGATATTTGTCGGCACGCATCAAAACGGCGTCATGCGCAGCACGGATTATGGTCACACGTGGCAAAGCTACGGCTTAAAAGGTGTGCCCGTGCGCACATTATTCCTTGGCGGCGCGGAGTGGCACAAGCCGTGAAGGTCGATTGCTGGAGTAACGGAGTAACGGAGTAATGGAGTGTTGGAGTAATGGTGCCGCGGTTTTCTAACTCTCCAGCAATCCACTACTCCACTACTCCAACACTCCAGCACTCCACTACTCCAACAATTCATTAATCCATTTCATCTCAATTCACCTCTTCAGAGGGAGTCTCATGTTACATCCTCACATCGAAGTGCGGCGCAGTAAGATCCAAGGCACCGGTATTTTCGCCAAAGGTTTTATCAAAGAAGGCGAAGTGGTATGGCATGAAAGCGAGGAAGAGCGCGAGCGGCAACATCGCGTGAGCTTCGCCGAGTTGCGCAGTTGGCCCGAGGCCGAGCAGCAAGAGTATTTGCGCTATGCCTATCAAATCGGCCCCGAGCTGTATTCCGGGCGCAAGCACAACAAGCCCGAAGACCCGGCGGATTACACCAATCATAGCTGCGATGCGAACACGTGGTTTGTGAAAGATCACACCATGACCGCTCGCCGCGACATCATGCCCGGCGAAGAAGTGACCTATGACTACGCGACCAGTGAGACGGATGAAAATTTTCTACTCGCCTGCGGCTGCGGCGCGGCAAACTGTCGGAAGGTTATTCGCGGCACGGATCATCTTCTGCCCGAAGTGCAAGCCGCTTATGGCGAGCATATGATTCAACACGCGCTGCAGAGCATAACGCGGCAGCGTAAACAGCATGCGGCCATGCAGCCGGTGGAAGACTAATTTCATGATTCGTTTTCCAAGATTGAACAATATCGTTGCGGCTGCGTCTTTCAGAAAAATTTCATTATACCTCATCAAGGAGCATTGGATATGAGTCGTTATCGTTTTCATGTGGCCCTCTGCGCTCTGCTTGCGCCGGCGGCGTTTGCGTTCGCCGGTTCGAAAGATCTCAAAAAGATTGAAGCCAGCACGTCTTCACAACCGGCGAAAGAGTTGCTCGCGCAAGCCGTGATCGCCATCGAATCCTTTGACGGACAGAAAGCCGCGCAAATCGCGCAGGAGATCATCAAAGCCGATTCAAACTTCGCGTTCGGCCATATGCTGGTTGCCGCCACCACGCAACAGCAACAGCAGCGCGCGGCGCTGGTGGAAAAATTTTTGGCGAAGGGCAAGAGCGCTTCCGCGGGCGAACAAAAGTATCTCGAGGCGATGTCGCTCGTGTTCACGAATAAAGCCGCGGACGCGTTGCCGATTTTTACGACGCTGCGCCAAGAATATCCCGGCGACCGCCGCGTGTGCATGATGCTTGGCCAAATCAATCTCAACACCGGCAAATATGAAGCGGCCATACCTTTTTTCGAGGCTGCGCTCAAGCTCGATAATAGCACGGCGCGCGCGCATGCGTTGCTCGGCAATTGCTTTCTGCTGCAAGACGATTACGCCAAAGCGCGCGAAGCTTACCAAGCCTCGATCTCAAAAATCGGTCCCGATGCTTCGCCGTTTCAACCCTTCTTCGGCATCACGTTTTCTTATCTCTACGAAGGCAAGCCGGAGCCGGCCTTGAAGAATGAAGAAGAGTTTCTCGCGCGTTATCTGCGCAACGGTTCAACCACCGGGCCGAACGGCTTCCCGGCCGTATGGATCTATAACAACATGGCGCGCATCAACCTCGAGTTTGGCAAAACGGATGAAGCCATAACACTGTATGAAAAAGGCTATGAAACCGTGCCCGGCAGTTCCGTGGATAGCACACAGAAGCTGGTGTGGTATGGTCGTTTATTTCACGGCAAAGCACGCACGCTTGCGCGCATGGGCAAACATGAAGAAGCATGGAAGATGGCCGAGCAAATCAAACAGATGATTGAAAACGGCGGTAAAGAGGGCGAGCAATATTGGGATTCGTATCATTACGTCGCCGGCTATATCAAGCTCGAGAGCGGAGACTATGCCGCGGCCGCGGAGCTTTTGGAAAAAGCCGATCAAACCGATCCGTTCCACAAGCTCTTGCTCGCGCGCGCCAACCTCAAGCTCGGCAAAAAAGACTATGCGCTGGAGATTTATCGCGAGATCGCGAAAAATTCCGCCAGTAATATGGAACGCGCGCTCGCCTATCCCGAGGCGAAAAAGATGGTTGCACAGTTGACCGCGAATTAGTTATCTTCGCCGGCAACAAAGCGGACGTTCTCGCGTTTGCCATTCTCATGAAGGAAAATGAAAGCCCGTAGTGACGCCTTCCGGCATTTTAAGCCGAGAGACAAAAAGACCTGAAGGCGTCGCTACGAATGGTTTACAAATAAGGAGCACCACATGCCGAAGAAGCGCATGCAATCATACGAAATGATCCCCGAGCGATTCAAAGAAAGGTATTTCACCTTTTATCAAGAGTTGTACAACGACGAGCACAGCGTGCTCGACCTCAAAACCAAAGAGTTGATCGCCATTGCGGCCTCACTTACCGCGGGTTGCCACGGCTGCTTCAAAGGGCATGTGATCAAAGCCGCGCGCAACGGCGCCTCGCGCGATGAGATCGGCGAATCCATTGCCGTGGCGCTTGCCATCAACGGCGCGGCCATCGTGGATCGCACGGACATCGCGAACTTTGATTTTGATTTGGTGAAACGCCTGTGGGAAAACAACGGCAAGGCCGAAGTGGACGAAGAACTCGAAGAAGGCATCGCAGCCGGCCAGTAAGTTTGCTTGGTATTTTTTTCGTTATGCTCCACCTGTATGTCATTCTGTAAGATTGCGCCTCGTTTATCGAACTCCCCCTTCCGCAGAACGCTTACGGAATGACATATTTTTCTTGGCCATACGGACCAGGCAAAGTTCTCTTGCTCTCGCCTCTTGTTACCGCATTTCGAATTTTCTTACCTACCCCAGCGTCCTCTCTCAGAAAACAAATCCGATGAAATTGAAAAGCCCTTTCGGGCGATGCAATTTTTGTGGAGCAGTTCTTAATTTTAGTCGAAGCCTTGCTTGTGAAAGCTGAACACAAAGAACCGTCCACGTGAACACAAACGCCCTTTTAAAAAATTTTATTCGGAGCGCAACTATTCCAGTTTAGAATAGTATATTTGGTTCAAATTTTTTAACCGGAGTGACGATGTCAAAAAGTGAAGTTGCAATTCTCGGCCTTTTGGCCGAAGGCCCTAAGCACGGATACCAAATCCATCAAGACATAAAAAAACGCGAGATGGATTTTTGGGCGAAGATCAAGTTGGCTTCCATTTACACCACGCTCACACGCTTGGAAGAGCAAGCTTTGATCAAATCCGAAAAAGAAAAAGTCGGCAACATGCCGGAGCGCACGGTCTATACCCTCACGCCGAAAGGCGAGGCCAGACTTGGCGACATGGTCGAAAAACTTTTGGTGGAAGATGACCGTCCGGAATGGCTGTTCGGATTGGGCGTTGCGTTTATTTACGGCGCTGCGCAAGAACGTGTGCTCACTGCGTTGCAACTCCGGCTGGAGCGCTTGAAGCAATGCCACGGTGATTTACACGAGCATGTGGCCACGATGAAAGGACAAGTTCCTTTCAATTGGCACATGCTTATCGAAAACGCGCACAAGCATATGCAGCTTGAAATGCAATGGCTGGAAGAGTTAATCACGTTCGTGCAAACCACAACACAGTGGGAGATGCCCACGGCTGCTGCAATGGCTACGAGCGGCGAACATGTCAATGGCAAGCTGCTTACGCATTGCGCCGAGGCAGCGAGCGTTCCTCACGAGTAATCGCCTCTAGTTCATGTCATTCAGCAGGAATCTTTTTGAGCACTAGCATTGCTCTCTAGCACTGAAAAAGATTCCCGCTGAATGACAATCTCAGGAGTACGGTTAACGAATTTGAAGATCAAAATTTACAAGAAAAAATCTCAAACCTCGCATACAAGAAAACGGAGCAACCGATGATGACCGCAAAAAAGATCTGGCTAGGAATTTTCATAGCAGCGATGCTTTCAGCCGCGCAAGCGCAAGACGAAACGCAAGCGCCCGGCTCATATCTCACCCTAGATGACGCGATCAAAACCACTTTGCAAAACAATCCCTCGCTCCAAGCCGCGGGCCTCGGCGCGAAGTCCGCACAATGGGGCGTGAAGAAGGCGTATTTGGATTATCTGCCGCAAGTCAATTTCGGTTTTCAGTATGCGCGTTTGGATCAAGGCACGCTTAGTCGGGCCAATGCTTTTTATAATTTCGTGCAAGAAAATGCCGGCGCCTTTCCCGATGAGTTGACGCGCAACGTGCGCCCCGGCGCATGGGCTAATTCGTATGGCCCGACCGTAAACGTGGTGCAGCCGATCTATTCCGGCGGCATTCTGCGCTCGCAACTCAGCGTGGCGCAGGCAACGGACGTTCGCA